>JAVJTC010000033.1 GCA_040219085.1 Acidimicrobiales bacterium | reverse complement strand
ATCTCGTCGTCGGTCATGCCCGTCGTGTCCCAGTTGAACGACGGGGACAGGTTGTAGGCGAGCATCATGTCGGGGAAGACGGCGTGGATCGCCTCGGCGAAGACACGTGCGTCCTCGAGGTCGGCGGTCTTGGTCTCCATCCACAAGATGTCGCAGAACGGCGCGGCGGCGAGCGACTTGGCCACCGCGTACTCGATACCGCCACGCACCTGGCAGTAGCCCTCGGGCGTCATCGCCCGCTCGCTGTCCCAGACGACCTCGACGCCCAACTCGGCGATCTTCTGCCTGGCGACCGACCATGGCTTGCCGGCCGAGAACTCGAGCCATTCGTCGCTCGTCATGTCGAGCCCGCGACCCTCCTGGGCGGCGAACTCGAGTGCGTTCGCGGCGGCCTCGCGGTAGGTGCTGAGACCCGCGTCGGACTCCCACGCATCGAAGAACACCCCGGCGACGTCATCGAGGGCCTCGTCCGCAGTGGCGTCGCCCGCGGCGTAACGGGCGGCAGCGGCCTCGATTGCACCGGTGACCCCGGAGCGCTGCATCCACGGCTCCACGGCGTCGTACTCCGCGCCCGGGATCGAGTAGAGCTCGTGTCCGTTCAGCTCGGTCACGCCGGCGAGGTGAAGCCCTCGCAGGGTGGCGAGGTAGCCGACCTTGTAGTGGGGGACCTTGAGGTTGGTGACGCCGAGTACGAACGGCTGGTCACGCTCGTCGGCGGCACTCTCGAGAAGTGTCGCCGCCTCGGCGTCGGTGCGGGCGACGATGATGCCCGGCACACCCATGATGTCGAGCTGGAACCGCGCGGCGTTCAGGCGCTTGATCTGCTCGTCGGAACCAACCAGGACCTTGCCGCCCTGATGACCGCACTTCTTGGCGCCGGGCTTCTGGTCCTCGATGTGGTAGCCGGGAACACCGACCTCGACGAAGCGACGGATCAGGTTCCGTACGTGGGGATCGCCGCCATGACCGGTGTCGGCATCGGCGATGATGAACGGCAGGAAGTTCACCTCGGGGGTCGACGCCAACTCCTCGGGGGTCATCTTCGACCGGGCGAAAGCCTGGTTCCTGTCGGCGGTCATGAGTGCCCTGACCAGCACCGCTGCCTCGTCGGGTACCTGGCTGAGGGGATACCCGGCGAGGTCCGGGCCGGGATCCTCCTGCACCGAACCCTTCGCCGAGGTGGCCCAGCCACCGAGGTAGATGCCGTCGATGCCCTTTCGCTTCATCGCCACCGCCTGGCCCGGCGAGTAGGGCCCGAACGTCGTGATCGACTCCCCCCGGGAGAAAAGATCGCGCAGCAGGACGTAGAACTCCTCCGCGGCGACACGTGCGACGTCGTACCCGTCACGGATCGTGCCGCGCTGTGCGACGACCTGAGCGGGCGAGAACAGGCGGGTCGTTCCTGCGAAGCGGTCGCTGTCGAACCACTCCCGGACCTCGGTGATCTCGTCGTTTCCTGCTGACATCTGGACCTCTCCCGGAATCACGAGCGTGCAAAGCCGCGGCGCCACCGGGGTCCGGCGGCACAACTGCGACCCTGGTCGCTATCACACCACACGGCGATCCGCCCATTTTCGAACCGAGCGGGGCCGTCTGCGGGGTCACCGCGGCCGACGCGGGTCGAGCTACGCGGCGGAGAGGATCGCGACGAGGAAGTCGGAGTCGGATGCGAAGGGGCGCAGGTCCCACGAGGAGAGCCTGACGTCGACGACCAGTCCGGCAGCATCGACATCGGCGAAGAAATCGTCGAAGTCGTAGTCCCGCCCGGACCCGAAACCGACCACGATCCGTCCCTCGGAGCGGAGGTGCGCGGCCATATTGGACAGCACCGGCACACGTGTACTCGGCCCCAGGAACGCCATCACGTTTCCCGCCGCCACGATGACGTCGAAACCATCGGTGATGCCGTGAGTGGCGAGATCCACCTCCGACAGGTCGCCGGCGATCCAGGTCGCGCCGGGGTGGTCCTCGACGGCGGCCTCGATCAGAACAGGGTCCAGGTCGACACCGACCACGTCGTGTCCGAGCTCCGCGAGTCTCCCGCCCACGCGTCCCGGCCCGCAGCCCGCGTCGAGAACGTGGCTCTCCCGGCCCACCATGGCGTCGACGAGACGGGCCTCACCGTGCAGATCGTGCCCCTCGGCGGCCATGTTCCTGAAACGCTCGACGTACCACGTCGAGTGCCCGGGGTTCTCCTCGATCAGTGCCGTCCACCGGCTCTTGTCGGCCATCGGCTCAGGATACGAACGGGTGGCGCAGATCGGGGCGACGCACGCCCGACGTCCGCCTCAAGCGCGAGAGGCCACGATGCGGTCCACCTCGGCGAGTTGGGCGAGCTTGTTGGCGACACCCACGGTGTAGTTCGCGTGGTGGACGTGGATCGTGCGGGGGACCCGGAGCGGATCGCCGGGTCTCCACTCCCTCGGCCTGGAGAGACCCGGGTTCCAGATGTAGGACGGCAGCAGGCGCCACGAGAGCTGGTCGGCGGGCCGGGGCCGGCGGGCGTGGAACGCTGTCAGGGCATCGAAGGCGAGCCGACGGGGACGCTCACCGAGGCTGTCGATCTTCCCCATCCCGCGCAGCAACGGAACCCGCAGCTCCTCGTTCATCGCAGTCTCGTCGTCACCGACGTAGTCCGGCGTCAGATAGGCCTCGACCCGCTGGAAGAAACTGCGAGCCCGGTCGCCCACACGGAAGATGTAGAAACCGGCACACAGCGTGCCGCTGAGCGAACCCTGTTGGAACGCGATGTCGCGGTCGCCGAGCAGCTCGCGGGCGAGCTCCGGCGTGAATCCCTCGAAGAAGCGGATGTCGACGTCGCTGAAGATCGCGATCTCGCCGTCGTGACCCCAGGTGGCTTCTTCGATTGCGACGAACTTGAGGGCGACCTGGTTCATCCAACCGTCGGAGCGGAACTCACCCGACGCGCAGAGTTGCTCCGCGTCGACGACGACCGGCTCGAAGCCGGCCGGGACGGTCGGGAGGAACCACTCCTCGACGAGGCGGGCGTGGGATGCGCTGACGCTGGCTATGAGCCGCATGAAGGCCGATTCTACGTTCGTGAGGACCGGGCGGGTTCAGTCCCGGCGGAGCAGACCCGCGACCACCTCGGGCCCACGGTCGTCGCGGCCTATCCGGACAGACCAGGCCGGGACCGACTCCGCGAGAGCGACGAGCGCATCGAGCCCCTCCGACGACGACGGAATGGCCATCACCGTGCTCACAGCCATCGCCCGCATCGCCGCTGGTGCACGCACGGCGTCGACGGTGGTCTCGTCCCCATCGTGCAGGGAGGGGATCACGATCGCCACGAGGTCGGCCGCGGGAGACATCTGGAGGGGGTGGGTCCGTCCGACCGGCACCCGGTACTTGTCGTCAGCCCGAATACGAGGTGGGACGGCAACGGGGGCGAGTCCCGGCAGACGGTCCAGGGAGTTCGCCGTGAGGTGCAGTGACGCGTTGAGACCGTGGGCCCGCGCGGACTGCGGGCCCACGACCACAGCCACCTTGTCGTCGTTGACGAGACTCATACCTCCAACCAGGCACTCCGCAGCGAGCGTCGACTTTCCCGAGCCGCTCTTGCCGACGATGAGCGCGCCACGCTCACCGGACGAGACCACGGCGCCATGGACGAGCGCCACCCCGAGGTCCCGCAACCACACGGTCAGCATCGTCTCGAACGGGCGACCCCGCTCGTAGAGCGACCCGTCGGCGATCTCTCCGACTGCCGCCCGGGCGAGCCGGGCCCCGCGGTCGAACACGACGGCCGTCTCGTGTTGACGGTGCGCGAAGAGCGCTCGGTCGGCAGACATGGCGAACGCGAGAGGGAGGTCCGGGTCGATCTCGGCGGCGATCGGGCCCACGTCGACGCCGGTCTCCGCGACGTGCCACGCCTCGATCGTGAGATCCGGTGTCGCACGAGGGACCCGCAGGTGTCCGAGCGCCTCGGAGACCTCGGCTGCCAGCCGATCACCGACGATGCTCAGCGCGACGACACGACCGGCGATTCCCACATGAAGGGTCGATCGGACGGCGCCGGTCCGCACCGCCTGCGACCAGCCCTGACCCAGGCGGTCCCAGTCCCGGCGGGTGGGGTCACCGCTCGCTGAACGGTCAGCCGAGCCAGGCACGTGAACCGTGGCCCCGCTGTCCGGACATCATCCCGAGGGGTCGGGCCGCTGCATGAGGACGTCGAGGGCGCCCGGAGTGGGCGGGTCGAGCGCGAGGAGTTCCTCCATGTCATCGAAGCGCTCGAGCGCGGGCGGCGTGTAGTCCGTCTGCGCGACGAGATCGGCGATGTCGACGTCGTCGGCCGAGGTCCGGTCCGACGCGACGATGAGCTGCTCGTCGACGAGTGACTCGACCAGTGCCGCCACGTCGCCGCGGACGGAAGTGGACTGCACTGCGTACTCGGAGGCGACACGCTCGGCGACCTCGGCGGGACTGTGGCCCGCTGCGACGAGAGCCCAGACGACGGAACCGGCGCCGGGAAGCCCGTAGTAGACACCGGTCTCGAGGTTGATGATGACCGCCTCGTCCATGACGATCTTCGCCACCACCCGCTGGTGGGGTCGAAACCGCGCGTGTGCACCGGGCGATGTCATCTGCCTCTCTCCACCATCTCGTCGAAGATCTGCTCGTACCGGTCGACGTGGTCGTCCCAGCCGAACTGCTCGGCAGCGTAGCGTCGGCCCGATGCGCCCATCCTGGCCGCGGCCGCGGAATCCCCGAGGATCTCGATGAGCGCATCGCGCAGAGCCGAGCCGTCGCCCGGGGCGACGAGAAGCCCCGTATGGCCGTGCACGACGATCTCGCGAAGGCCACCCACCGCGGTGGCGACGACCGGGCGGCCGAGCGCCGCTGCCTCGGCGGCGACGAGTCCGAACGGCTCCGACGTCTCGGGAGGCACACCCTCACGCGAGGGGACGACGACGAGCGTCGCAGCCGCCATGAGGTTCTGAACCACGCCCGGGTCGACGGCGCCGGTGACCGTCACCCCTGCGAGCGACGGTTCCGCGGCGACGATCTGCCGCACTTCGGCCTCGAGACTCCCAGGCCCGGCGACGGTCACTCGCAGAGAGGGCACCACTGCGACGACACCCGGCAGCGCCCCGAGCAGGTCGATGATCCCCTTCTCCGGCTCGAGTCGGCTCGCGTACACCAGATGCGGAGGATCGAAGGGCGGTGGAGCCGCCGTGAGTCCCGACGGCCTGACCCCGTTGAGGTTGGTGACGAACCTGTCCGCGATATCGGGCACGAGTCGACGCCCGATGGCGCAGACGAAATCGCTGCAACAGACGATCCGGGTCGCCGAGCGCAGAACCCTCCCGGTGAGCGAGTCGGGACCGGTCGGATAGCCCGACCAGCCGTGCGACGTGAACGCCAGCGGCGCCGAGCTCCGGCGCTGCGTCTTCAGGTAGAAGTACCAACCAGGATGCATGGCATGAAGATTCACGACATCGGGGTCGAAGGACCGGGTCATGCGACCAACACGGTCGACCAGCTCTGCGATCGCCTCCGGGTCACGGCTCGTCAGCGTGTGGTGCAACGGCAACCGGTCGACGCCGACGGCGCCGTCACGGACGTCGGAATCGGCCGATCCGGAGTCGGTCAGCACACGGACGCTGTGACCCCGCTCGGCTAGGGTCGCGCCGAGACCTGCGGTCATCGTCTCGACGCCGCCACGACTCGGCGGGTAGGCGGCGGCCCACACCATGACCCTCATCGTCGGATGCCGGGCGCGACCGGCGCAACGCAGATGAACCCCACCGTGAGTATCAGGACCCTGCCCCAGTGACCGCCGCATCCGTCTCGGTCGTCGTTCCCGTGTACAACGGCGAACGCTATCTCGCGGAGACCCTCGCGGCGATCAGGAACCAGACCCACCCCGTCGCCGAGATCATCGTCGTCGACGACGGCTCCTCCGACACATCGGCCGAGGTGGCAGCCGCTGCGGTGCCATCTGCGAAGGTCCTGCGACGCGCCAACATGGGCGCTGCCGCGGCGATGAACGCCGGGGTCACCGTGGCCCGAGGCGACCTCCTCACCTTCTGCGACGCCGACGACCTGTGGCACCCCACGAAGACCGAACGGCAGGTCGCGGCCCTCGCCGAGATGCCCTCAGCGGGCTACTCGATCACCGACGTGGTCAACTTCATCTCACCGGAGCTCGCCATCGACCCGGACTCCGTGGACGCCTGGCTGCTCGAGCCTGCGGCGGGTTACTACACGGCGACTCTGGCGGTGTGGCGCTCGGCCTTCGACGAGATCGGCCCGTTCGACGAGTCGCTACGCCACATGAACAAGACCGAGTGGTTCCTACGCGCCCGCGAACACAGCGAGGTGGCCCACGTCACGGACGTGCTCGTCCAACGGCGGCTACACACGACGAACACGAGCACGTCATGCGAATCATCGAGCCTCGATGAGCACCTGGAGTTCGTGGCGGCGAGAATGCGTGCGGCTCGTGGTGGGAGGAATCGATGAACGCGTATCTCGTGTCGTGCCTGATTCCCGCCTACAACGCGGCACGGTTCATCACCGAGACGCTCGACAGCATCGTGGCCCAGACCCACCGCCCGATCGAGATCGTGGTCGTCGACGACGGATCGACCGATGCCACCGCTGACGTCGTGCGCCACCACGACGCCGAGATCACTCTCGTCGAGGCCGAACACGCGGGCCTGATCCCGGCCCGGGACGCGGCGATCGAAGCCGCCACCGGCGACTGGATCGCCTTCTGCGACGCCGACGACCTCTGGGTGCCCGACAAGCTCCGCCGACAGCTGGCGGTGTTCGAGAGCGACCCGGACGTGGACGTCTGCGTCGGGCAGTACCTCAACTTCTGGGACGAGGAGGCGGCCCAGGAAGCCGAGCGGTACGCCGGACAACCACTGTCGGAGCCCATCTCGGGGTGGATCGTCCCGACGATGCTCGCCCGGCGTGAGGTCTTCGAGCGCTACGGCCGGTTCGGCGATGCGATCAGGCCGTCGGACACCGGCTGGTTCGCGACCGCCGTCGAGCGGGGGTGCCTCGTCGAGACCCTGGAGCAGGTCGTGATGCACCGACGGGTCCACACCACCAACGACAGCCTCACCGGCGAGGACCCCCTCGGCGGCCTCTTCGACCTGATCAAGATCCGCGCCGATGCACGCCGGGGCCGTATCGACAGATGAGGCCCCCCGGCCGCCTGGCTGGCGCCGACACTCCCCTGCTCACCGCACTTCTCGGCGACCCGCTGCGTCGACGTGACGCCTGGCGTAGCTGGACCAGGGCTCGTGGCCCACTACTCGACCGCGTCCGCGCCGACAGGACCGACCGCATCAGGTCGCTGCTGCCGCTCGCCGCCGGCACCGCCGAGATCGTCGAACTCCTCGATGCCGCAACGCTGGACGCTGTCCGCGTCGCAGCCGCACGCGAACAGCTGCGTCACGAGACACTCGCCCGGATCACCCGCTCGGCGCTCGCTGCGTTCGACCAGGCATCGATTGCCGTGATCGCCTTCGACGGCTTCCTCCTGGCCGAGGGCTACTGGCCGGATCCCGTTGCGCGTCACTCCGGCGGGCCACGCCTGGTCGTCCCGGCGGAATCCGTCGACGCGGCGCTCACAACGCTCGCAGGGGCGGGATGGACCCCCGCCCTGATCGACCCGCGCTTCGGGCCCGCTCCCCGACCGCTGCGACACGCCTCGGGAGTCGAAGCAGTAGTCGCCGAACGACCCAACGACGCTGCGTTCGACGTTGCGGCACTCGAGGCGATGTGGTCGCGCAGCACCGGCCACGGTGGCGGGCTCGTGAGGCGGCCGGCGGCGTCCGACGAGTTGTTCGCGCTGCTCGTCCACGGAGCCACCTACGGCACCGCTCGGTCGATGCAGTGGGTTCTCGACGCGCACTTCGTCGCGAGTCACCGGTCGCTCGACTGGAGGGCTTTCACCCGAACAGCCGGGGCCCATCCGACGGCTCGTCGGATCGCAGCCCTGCTCACGTCGATGGCGGATGATCTCGACACCACCGTGCCCGGCGACGTAACCGCGGCGCTGTCGAGGAGCCGCTGTAGTGAGAGCCGTAGGGACTTCGCAGCGCTCGCAGCCGCATCGCGGGCGACCGGTCGGTGGAACAAGGTCGCAATGGTCCGTCAGGCTCCGTCGGTGGCCGGCGCAGGGCTACGGGCGACCTGGATCCTCGCCGAGCGGCTGACCCGTGCCCGCTGAGAGCCGTTCACCCCACCCGGCGGACGTCGAGCGTCAGGTCCCGCAGAAGGTGACGTAGGGACCGAAGTCGGGCGGTGCAGGGAGGGCGAAGGACTCGAGGCCGGGTCGCTCGTCGAACGGCTCGGCCAGGACCTCCAGGAGACGCTCCATCGGAGCGAGATCACCTGTGCTACCGGCGGCCAGGGCCTCCTCCACGAGGTGGTTGCGGGCGATGTAGACCGGGTTGACACGGTCCATGCCGGCCGCAATCGCGGCTGCGTCCGTTCCCCCGGCCTCGACGCGGCCCCGCCACCGGCCCAGCCACGGGTCGAGGGCGGCGACGTCGTCGAAGAGCGCGACGAGGCGGGACTCGTCGCCGCGTAGCGAAGCGGCGAGCGCCCGGAAGAACGACGTGAAGTCGACGGCGTTCTCAGAAAGGAGGGTCAGACCGTCCGCGATCAGAGCGTCGTCGCCGTCGACCGACCCGTCCATCCCCAGCTTGGCCCTCATCCCCTCACCCCAGTGGGCGAGGTAGCGGTCCGAATAGGCCCCGAGCACCTCTGTCGCCTTCTCGACGGCCACATCGGTGTCGTCGTCGATGAGAGGGAGGAGCGCCTCGGCGAGACGTGCGAGGTTCCACTGCGCGATGTGGGGCTGGTTCCCGTAGGCGTAGCGACCGGCGTGGTCGATGGAACTGAACACGGTCGCCGGGTCGTATGCATCCATGAAGGCACACGGCCCGTAGTCGATGGTCTCGCCGGAGATGGTCGTGTTGTCGGTGTTCATCACACCGTGGATGAAGCCGACGAGCATCCACCGGGCGACGAGAGCGGCCTGCGCCTCCGCCACACCGTCGAGGAGGGCGAGGTAGGGCTCGGGCGCCCCGACGACGTCGGGTTGATGTCGGTCGATGGCGTGATCGGCGAGCCTGCGCAGCAGGTCCCCGTCCCCGGTCGCCGCCGCGTACTGGAACGTGCCGACCCGGAGGTGGCTGGCGGCCGCCCGCGTGAGCACGGCTCCCGGCAGCGCCGTCTCACGGCGCACCTTCTCGCCGGTTGCGATCACCGACAGCCCCCGCGTCGTGGGGATGCCCAGCGCGTACATCGCCTCACCGATGACGTACTCGCGCAGCATCGGTCCGAGCGCCGCCCTGCCGTCGCCGCCCCGGGCGAAGGGGGTGCGACCAGAGCCCTTCATGTGCAGGTCACGGCGTCGACCGTGCACGTCGATCACCTCACCGAGCAGAAGGGCCCGGCCATCGCCGAGACGCGGCGAGTAGTTCCCGAACTGGTGACCCGCGTAGGCCTGCGCGACGGGCCTCGCTCCCTCCGGCACGGCATTGCCGGCCAGGACCGCAAGGCCCTCCGGTGCCGCCAGCCGCTGCGGGTCCACACCGAGCTCGACGGCCAGGTCCTCGTTGAGCACCACCAGCTCCGGCTCGGGGACCGCCGAGGGCTTCCATGGTTCGTACAATCCCTCGAGGTCACGCACGAAGGTGTCGTCGAAGTCGAAGAGTGGAGGGGCGGTGACAGCCATGTCCCGAGGGTACGGGACCGGGGACGGGGCCCGGTACGAGCCGCCCGGGGCCGGACGGCTGGCTGAGGACGCGTCCTACGACGCGCCCGAGCCGATCACCGTGGACACGTCGATCCTCATGGCCACCGAGAACCGCACGGGCAGCACCCTCGTGTCGTGGGCGATGTGGCGCACGGGTCGGGCCGGGCTTCCCTACGAGTACCTGCTCCCGGGACGGATGAACGCCTTCGCCGAACGGTGGGGTGTCCCTGAGCCGAGCCTGCGGGGCCGACTCGGTCGTCTACGCCGGGCCCGCAGCGGCGGGATCGACCTGTACCTGCGCTACCGGCGCCGGTCGTTCCCGCCGTTCATCGCGCGGCTCGCCATGAACCGTGCGACCCCCAACGGTGTCTTCTCGATGAAGCTGATGGCACGGCACTTCGCGGAGATCCTGGACCGCGGCTACGACCACGAACTGTTCCCGGGACGGATCGTCTGGGTGCGGCTGCGACGCCACGACACCATCCGGCAGGCCGTGTCGTGGGCCAGGGCCACCCAGAGCCGGCGCTACCACTCGACCCAGGACGTCGACGAACGCGACGCGGTGTACGACCGTGCGTTGATCGACCGCCAGCTGGGGCTGATCCGCTCAGACCGCGCCGAGTGGACCGCATTCCTCGATGACCGCCGGTTCCAGCCGCTCGACCTCTGGTACGAGGACGTGACGGCCGACTACGAAGGCGCCCTCGCGTCGGTTTTCGACCATGCGGAGATCGACCGGCCCCGCGCATGGCCCGACCCACCGCTGCAGAAGCTGGCGGACGACCTGACCGAAGAGTGGGTGCAGCGGTACAACGCGGGACGGTGACGTCACCGGGCGCTCCTGCGAAGCTGTGTCCATCGAAACCGCACCGGGTGAGTCCGCCGACCGTCCACGGCACTGGGACGACGTTCACGACCGCCGCGCCACCGACGAGCTCACGTGGTTCCAACCCCGGGCGGCGACGTCCCTGGAGCTCATTGCCACGGCGGGGACCGACACCGACGCTGCCGTCATCGACGTCGGTGGTGGCGCCTCCGTGCTCGTCGACGACCTGCTCGACGCCGGCTTCGGCGACGTCACCGTGCTCGACGTCTCCGAGTCCGCGCTCGCTGCCACCCGTCGGCGCCTCGGCCCGGCGGCGGACACGGTGGAGTCGATCGCCACGGACCTGTTCGACTGGTCGCCGACGCGCCACTACTCGCTCTGGCATGACAGGGCGGTCTTCCACTTCCTCGTCGAAAAGGATCAGCGCGTTCGCTACGTCGAGATCCTGCGCGAGTCTCTGGCACCCGACGGACATGTCGTGATGGCGACCTTCGCCGCCGACGGCCCGCTCACCTGCTCGGGACTGCCCGTGTGCCGGTACTCGCCGGCCGAACTCACGACGGAGCTCGGGTCGGGGTTCGAGACCGTCACCACCCGGCGCGAGGAACACGTCACGCCGACCGGCGCGATCCAGCCGTTCACGTGGGTGCTGGCCCGGCGACAACCCGACACTGGGCGCTGAGTCGCCCGGTCGGGCACACTTCGGTGGCGGTCACCGAAGGGGACCGGGATCGGCGAGTGCCGATCCACCAGAGCAGGGGGACATCGACAGTGACCGACCGACTGAGTGGCAAGAGGGCGATCGTGACGGGCGCGGCGTCCGGGATCGGCGAGGCCAGCGCCAAGATGTTCGCGGCCGAAGGTGCACGCGTCTTCTGCGTGGACCTCGATGCCGACGGGGTCCGGGCCACCGCCGAGACGATCGGGGACGGAACGGTCGCCCACGTCGCAGACCTCTCGGATCCCGCCGCGGCCGAGGCCATGACCGCTGCGGCGATCGATGCGCTCGGTGGCGTCGACGTCGTCTACGCCTGCGCCGGCATCGCGGGGTCTGGCACCGCGGCCGACACACCGATGGACCAGTGGGACCGGGTCATCGGCGTCAATCTCACGAGCAAGTGGCTGTCGTTCAAGTTCGCCCTGCCCCACATGGTCGAGCAGGGCTCCGGCTCGATCATCATCCAGGCCAGCATCGGCGGGATCCTGGGTGTTCCCGGCATCTTCCCGTACGCCGCCGCAAAGGGCGGCTGCATCGCCATGACCCGCCAGGCCGCGGTCGAGTACGGACCCAGCAACGTCCGCTTCAACGGGATCGCCCCGGGCCAGGTGCCGACCCCCCTCGTGGTGAAGTCCTACGAGGGCGGCGGAGGGATGACCGCCGGGATGGGTGTCGAAGAGGGCATGCGCCGTGTGGCGGAGCTCTACCCGCTACGACGCACCGGAACGGTCGACGAGGTGGCCGCGCTCGCGACCTACCTCGCGAGTGACGAGTCCGCGTGGACCACCGGACAGATCCATGTGATCGACGGCGGCATCACGGCCCAGTAGCCGAATGATCAGCGGTCTACGGGTCGATTCGCTGACGCAGCCACTCGACGGTGAGAGCGAGACCGTCCGCCACCGGTATGAGCGGTGACCACCCCAGCAGCGTCTGGGCGCGCTCGATGACCGGGCGCCTCACGACAGGGTCATCGACGGGGAGCGGCATGTGAACGACGGGCGACGACGACCCACAGACGTCGATCACCAGCGTCGCGATCTCCAGCACTGAGAGCTCCGTCGGGTTGCCGATGTTGATCGGATCGTGCTCGTCGGAATCCAACAACGCGACCAGACCACGGATCTGGTCGTCCACGTAGCAGAAGCTGCGGGTCTGCTCACCTGTTCCGTACACCGTGAGCGGCTCGCCGCGCAGAGCCTGGACGATGAAGTTCGAGATCGCCCTCCCGTCGTCAGGGCGCATCCTCGGGCCGAAGGTGTTGAAGATCCGGGCGATACCGGTGTCCAGCCCACGGTGGCGGTGGTACGCCATCGTCAGCGCCTCGCCGAAGCGCTTCGCCTCGTCGTAGACCCCCCGCGGCCCCACAGGATTGACGTTGCCCCAGTAGTCCTCGGCCTGGGGATGCTCGAGCGGATCACCGTAGACCTCACTCGTCGACGCGAGAACGAGACGGGCCCCCTTGGCCGACGCGAGTTCCAGGGCGTTGCGGGTCCCGGCGCTGCCCACCAGCAGTGTCTCGATCGGCATCTCGAGGTAGTCGCGCGGTGACGCGGGGCTCGCCAGGTGCAGAATCGCGTCGACATCGCCGGCGATGTCGAAGGGCTCCGTCACGTCGTGGCGGAGGAACGCGAAGGAACGCTCCGAGCGCAGATGTTCCACGTTCGACAGACGCCCGGTGCAGAGGTCGTCGACACACACGACCTCGTCTCCTCGCCCGACGAGCACATCGCACAGGTGTGAACCGAGGAAGCCCGCTCCCCCTGTCACGGCCACACGTGCCAACGGAAGCCTCCTTCGTCACGTCGTCCAACGGCGTCTGACAGCGTCCGTCAGCTCGCCTGCCGACCGAGCATCGCGAGAAGCTGATGCGGCTCGCACGGCTTGGCGAAGTAGAAGCCCTGAGCGTACTCCGCCCCCATCTCGAGGAGCAGCTCGAGCTGCCGCTCGTTCTCGACGCCCTCGGCGATGACCGGACGTTCGATGGCGTGGGCCAGGTCGATGACCGACCGGACGATGGCGGTCGCCGACCGGTCCCAGCCGAGTCCCGCGATGAAGGAGCGGTCGAGCTTCAAGAAGTCGACGGGAAAGTCCCTGGCATGGCTCAGCGAGGAGAACCCCGTCCCGAAGTCGTCGAGCGCCAAGGCCACACCGAGATCGGAGATGCGCTTCAGGACGCGCCTCACCGTCGCCGGATCACTCATCAGCGTCGTCTCGGTCAACTCCAGGCAGAGACCGCCCGCTGGCGCGCCGTGGCGCTCCAGCGCCTGCTCCACGGTTTCGACGAGGTCGTCTCGGATGATCTGTCTGGCGGCGATGTTGACCGCCATTCCCACCTCGGTGTGTCCCCGGTCGGCCCAGCGTCGCAGGACCCGGCATGCGTCGTCGATGACGCGACAGCCGATGTCGACGATCAGGTCCGAGTCCTCGGCCACGGCGATGAACTGCGAGGCGGTCAACCGCCCCCGTGCCGGGTGGTTCCATCGCAGCAGGCCCTCGGCTCCGATGAACCTGCCGCTCGCGAGGTGGACGATCGGCTGGTAGAGGACACGTAGCTCATCGCGCGAGATGGCGCTGCGCAACTCGACCTCCGTCTGGAGCCGAGCCACCGCCGCTGCCCGGAGGGTGTCGTCGAACAGGTCGAAGCCGTCACCACCCCGGTCCTTGGTGCGGTACATGGCGGTGTCGGCGTCGCGGAGGAGGACCTCGGGTGTGCCGGCGCCGTCGTCGAGGGCGATCCCGATACTTGCGGAGATCCGGTTCGGCGAATCCTCGAGGGGCTCACGTAGACGCTCGAGGATGCGACGGGCGATGGCCGCTGCCTCCTCCGCTCCGGTCAGGTCCTCGCAGAGGATCACGAACTCATCACCACCGAAACGTGCCACCAGGTCGCCGGGTCGCACCGCCTCGGACAGGCGCCGCGCCACCACGCCCAGGGTCTCGTCGCCGTGCGAGTGGCCAAGGCTGTCGTTGAGGATCTTGAAGCGGTCGAGGTCACAGAACATCACCGCGAGCTGTCGACGGGGGGAGTTCCGCTTCAGCGCCCGCGCCACCCGTTTCTCGAAGAGAGCCCGGTTGGCGAGACCTGTGAGTTCGTCGTGTGTCGCCATGTGGGCGAGATCGGCGGCCGCCTTCTTGTGTGCGGTGATGTCGCGGAAAGTGACGGCGAACCCGTCACCGAAGCGGACCGCGACGGTGTGGAACCAGTTGTCGAGACCCTCGTGGTCGTAGTGGTGCTCCATCTCGTGGGGGCGCCCGGTCTCGGTGACCGCCACGTAGCGGTCGAAGAGACCGGAAGTGCGATTTCCCGGCATCTCGACGAGGAGTCGCCGACCAACCAGGTCCGCCATTCGACGGCCGACTATCCGCTCCGCGGCGGGGTTGACGACCAGCCAGACGAAGTCGACGATCTCGCCCGCCTCGCGGACGGCCTCGAGAGCCATGATGCCGTCGGGCGAGCTCTCCAGGAGACGGGCGAGCAGTTCACCGTCGAGTTCCGGCGCGACGATGCCACCTGCGGGTGGACTCCCCGGCGACGTGTGAGCTGACCACGCCTGCTCGGAACCGGCCGAGGTCACCGGTGCCTCCGTCTCTCGCAACCTGCTGCCGCCATTTCACCACTATCGGCACAATGGGCCCGGAGCTGAGCAGCGCCTACCGCGCGGACCGCTGCGATCCCGACCGGTACCGTCTTTGGCGACTATGACTCGCGACGACCAGGGCGGCGACAGCCACCACGACGACCTCGCGTGGGTCTCGCCGCCCGAACCCCCGTCGGCGGCCGAGACCGGCACTGACGACAGCGAGCTGTGGCTGGACACGCTCCCCGCTGCCGCCCCCGCCACGACATCGACCGATCCGGAGGACCGGGCCGGGAACCATTCGTTCTTCGACCGGTTCAGGTCCATCCGCGCCCTGGGCGCCGGCGTCGTCGTCGCTCTGTGCGTCGGCGCCTACGTCGTGGTCGCCACGAGCGACGGATCCGACCCGACACCGACCGACGTGGCCGGCGTGACGGTGCAGCGCAGCCCTGGCGCAACGGCAACGCCTATCGGTGGGGCTGCATCGGCGACGCCGACCGCCACAACAACCGGAGACCCGACGACGACGGCTGACCCGACGACGACTCCAACCGAGACTGGGACCGGGACACCCACCGCTGACCCGACGACGACTCCTACCGAGACGCCGCCGGCGACACCTTCGACGACCGGGGAACCGGCCCGCCCGACCCAGGCCCCGACGGGGCCATCGGCACCCGCACCATCGACCCCCACCGGCACCCCGCCGTCCATACCGAGTCCCGCAGCCACGCCCACACCGAGTCCGGCCGCCACCTCCACGCCGAGACCCACGACCAGCCCCACACCCACACCCACACCGAGCCCGAGCCCCACACCCACCACCACACCGAGCCCGAGCCCCACACCCACCACCACACCTAGCCCAAGCCCCACACCCACACCCACACCCAGCCCAAGCCCCACACCCACACCCACCACCACACCGAGCCCAAGCCCCACACCAACACCCACCACCACACCGAGCCCAAGCCCCACACCAACACCAAGCCCCACACCCACACCCACACCCACCACCACACCGAGCCCAAGCCCCACACCCACACCAAGCCCCACCGCCACACCCACACCAAGCCCCACCGCCACACCCTGATCAGGATTTCAGGTGGACCTGAGCGAAGTATGGCGAATTCCTCAGTCCTGATGATTCAAGTGCAAGGCCACTCCGCCGATGATGTACCTGGCAGAGGTAGAGCAGCCATCGAGGCACACAGGTGAATCCGATGACATTCCTTCGGCGGCGGAGCCGCCCGCTGGCACAATGGTTCGCCGATGATGAGCACGATCGCGGGGCCGTTCTCATCATCATCTCGGTCAGCATGGTCGCCCTCCTGGGCATGGCCGCTCTGGCCGTGGACCTCGGAAACGCCTGGTCGGGGGACCGGCGGCTGAACACCGCAACCGACGCGGCGGTGCTCGCCGGCGCCGTAGAACTCCTCGACGGTGGCAGCGCGGCGCAGGCCCAGGCCGAATGCCAGAACTACCTGATCGCCAACTATCCCGAGGCCGTGGGCACCTGCGTCGTCGATGAGGACAACTTCACGGTCCGTATCGAGGCAACGGCCCCGATCGAGTACGCCTTCGCCCCGGTTCTCGGCATCGACGACGGAACCGTCAGTTCGCTGAGTGAGGCCACCCTCCAGGCCGGTGGGGCGCCGGCCGGTGTCGGCAGTGGGATGCGGCCCTTCGGCCTGTGCCTGACGACGCTGCAGAACACGGGCCGGTTCAGCAGCTGGAACCCCAGGGTGGGTTCGATCGACATCGGAATCCCGATGCAACCCCAGAGCGGCGGCGACAACAACTGCGGACCGTCCGCAGGCAACTGGGGGACCTTCGACTTCGACGGCGGCTCCAACTCCAACAGTGACGTGACGAACTGGATCCAGAACGGCTACGACGGCTACGTGGGCGTCGACCTCGACGGCTCGGGGTGCAACGGCCAGACCGTCCAGGAGAACCCCGCATCGGACGGCTGCTACGAGGGGACGACGGGTTTCCGCATGAGCAGTTGGCGTAGCGAGATGGACAGCCTCATCTCCTCGCAGGAGATCTTCACCCTGCCGATCTTCGACGTGAACGAAGGGGGCAACGGGGCCAACGTGATCTGGCACGTCGTCGGCATCGCCCAGGTCCGCCTTTCCGGCTACTGCAACGGCTGGAACAAGGCAAACATGGACTCCGGGTTCCAGGACCCGAACTGGGACACGTGCAAGAAGAAGGTCTTCGACCCCGACTACTTCCAGCTCGAGTTCATCGGCTCCACGCTCGCCGACGGAGTGGGTGTCGACCCGGACCCCGACGTCGACACCGGAGCCGTGGTCCTCGGCGGCATCGCACTGACCGCTCTCGGCTGACCGGTCCGCCGGCGGCGAGGACCGCGATGCCGGCGAGAGCCGTACCGGCCACCAGCACGCTGCGACCGTGGCGGTGCGATGCGATCCGTGCGGCGACGAAGAAGCCGACCGCGTGCAGCGCCAGCGTGGCGACCACCATGCCGACGAGGAAACCGGACTCCGCCGAGACCGGAGCCTCGAGGCCGTGCGCCATGCCGTGGAACGCGCCGGCGAGGCCGGCGAACCCGGCGAGCGCCACGACCTGTCCACCACCGGCGGCAACCAGCAGTGGTGTGCAGACCACGGTGGCCAGAATCGCGGTCTCTACCCAGTCTCCCCCCAACCCGGCCACACCCAGCGCAGCACCGGCGAGCAGCGCACCGGCGAAAGCCGCCGGGACTGCGAGCGCCCGGCGTCGGTCGTTGCGGTAGGCGAAGACCGTCGCGACGCCGACGGCGACCATGACCACGAGGTGGTCGTACCCGGTGATCGGATGCAGGAGTCCGTCCAGGATCCCGCCGAGTTCTCCTCCGGTGTGTGCGAAGACCATGATTCGTCCTCCCGGCGCGTGCGCCATCGTCGTCTGTACAGGTCACCCGACCCGCCGAGAGGACCGTAGCCGGGAACACGGGACCGCCCGGACATGACAGATGCCCGGACCGGCGAACCGACCCGGGCATCTCGCGATGTACCCCGTACGGGATTTGAACCCGTGCTACCACCTTGAGAGGGTGGCGTCCTAGGCCGCTAGACGAACGGGGCCCGACGGACCCGGAGGTCCGCGACTCTGGCCGGAGGAACTACCGGCGTTTTTTGCTCGGGGGGGAGGACTCGAACCCCCAATAACGGGACCAGAACCCGGTGTGTTGCCAATTACACCACCCCCGAAGGGCTCGGTCATGCTAGCGGCGCGCACCGCAAGCCTCTACCCGGTTCGCCAGCTTCTCTGGTCAGGTGAGCGTCGCGAGACGGCGGAACCCGATCACGCGGCCGACCACGACGCCGGCCGTCTCGCGCACGAGCCGGTCGAACGGGGCTCCGGTATCGGCCGCGGAGACGTAGGCGTCGAGGCCGACCTCCCGGGCGACCGCCCTCGCCCGGAGGTTGTGATAAGGGTCCGACACCAACAGCACCCGGTCCATCCCTCGTTCGGCGAGCACGTTGGCCGTCGCAGAGAGTTCCTCGTAGGTACTCGTGCCGTCGACCACGACGAGGATCGCCTCGTCCGGCACCCCGGCATCACGCAGGTACGTGTAGCCGGCGAATCCCTGGGTGAAGCGGTCCCCCGCCTGGTTGGCGCCGGTGGTCACGATCACGTCGGCGAGGCCCCGCTCCCACAGCCCGAGAGCGTGCACGAGTCTGGCTTCGAGAACCGGCGACGGCCTCCCGTCGTATTGCGCCGCGCCCAGTACGACGATCGCGTCGACGGGACGGGCCTGATCGTCGCGGGAGGCCCGCCAGACCTGCAGGAACGTGACCGCTGTGAAGACCGTGACGACGACGACGATGCCCGCCAGCGTCCACGCGACCGGTCGCAGCCACCGCCGCTGAAGCGTCGGGACCGGCGGGGCTGGCTCGGGTGGGGCCGACTCAGAGACGTCCACGGGCGACGCGGATCCGCCGCAGGGCCTCGTCGCGGTCCAACAGCACGATCGACTCGAACAGAGGGGGTCCGACGGTACGGCCGGTCACGGCGACACGGATCGGAGCCTGGGCCTTGCCGAGCTTGAGGCCGTTGCGCTCGCCGATCTCCAACGTCGCCGCGTGCACGGCACCGGCTTCCCATTCGATCGACCCGAACATCTCGAGGGCTCCGTCGAGCATCTCGGCGGCGGCCTTCCCCTTCACCATCGCCTTCTGCCACGAGTCCTCGTCGTGGACGGGTTCGGCCAGGAACAACCAGTCGACGAACCGCACGACGTCCGCGAGGGTCCTGACCTTCTCCTGGACGATCGACGCGAGCGCGTCCCATACCCCGGGATCGAAGCGCTCGGCCGGCCAGGGGGCGTCGCCCGTGAGCCAGGGTCTGCACGCCGCGGTGAACTCGTCGACCGGCAGCGCCCGGATCCGGGTGGCGTTGATGTGGGTCAACTTGTCGATGTCGAAGAACGCCGGTGCCTTGTTGACGTCGTCGAGGTCGAAGAGCTCGACGAACTCGTTCATCGGGCGGATCTCGATGTCGTCGGGCGGGCCCCAGCCCAGAAGCGTCAGGTAGTTGGCCATCGCATCGGGCAGATAGCCGGCCCGGCGGTAGTCGGCGATCGCGACGTCGTCGCGTCGCTTCGACAGCTTCTTGCGGGCCTCGTTGACGAGCAACGGGAGGTGGGCATATGTCGGCGCGGGAGCGCCGATGGCCTCCATGAGCAGGATCACCTTCGGTGCGCCGGCGAGGAGGTCCTCGCCCCGGATGGCGTGGGTGATGCCCATGTCGGCATCGTCGACCGCGTTCGCGAGCAGGAACGGAGGCGAGCCGTTGGAGCGCCACACGACGAAGTCCTCGAGGTCGTCGGTGGAGAACGAGACGCTGCCACGGACGACGTCGTCGAACGAGACGGTGCGACCCGGTGGCATCCGGAACCTGACCGCGTGACCGTCGACGATGCCGTCGGCCCCGTCGACGGGACGGTCCTCGGCGTCGACCACGTAGGCCAGGTCAGCCGCGAGCAGCGACTCGACCACTTCGCGGTGGCGGTCCCTTCGCTCGCTCTGGAAGAACGGGCCCTCGTCCCAGTCCAGGCCCAGCCAGCGCAGCTCGTCGAAGATGACCTGCGTCAGCTCGGGACGGTTTCGTTCCGCGTCGGTGTCCTCGATACGCAGGACGAAGGTCCCGCCGGTCGAACGGGCGAACAGCCAGTTGAACAGCGCGGTGCGGGCCGAGCCGACGTGCAGGAATCCCGTGGGCGAGGGGGCGAAGCGGACGCGTGGTGTGGCGACGTCGCTCACGGCGCGGCGATCACGTCGCGCCAGCCCCCGGCGTAGGCGGCGAGGATCGCCTCGTGGGGTCGGCGCAGCACGTCGTCGGTGACGAGTTGCGCGATGCGCCCCCGCTCGGCGACGTGGTGGTGGTGCGCGACCTCTTCGAACAGCTCACCCCGCAGGGCGACGAGGTCGGGGTCGGGGTCGGGGTCGAGGAATCCGAACACGCCGAATGCGGCCGTCAGGTCGTGACGCACCGGGGCCCGGCCGAGCAGGGACGCCCGCTTCGTGGCGACACCCAGGCATCCGGCGACGACGTCATCGACATGCTCACCGTCCGCGAGGATCAGCTCATCGCGCATGAGCCGGGCGAGACGCAGGGCATAGCCCTGATCAGGACCCTGGTTGCCGAGGCCGGGACCCTCCGGCTGGCCTGCGCCGCCCAGGTCTCCCGGGCGTTGCGCACGCCACGATTCGGGTCGACGCGGCGGCGACGCGTAGTGCCGCCGCGGATCGGGTGCCTTCGGGACGAACTGGGGTTGGGCCACGGCCCGAGCCTAGTGCCCTGCCCCGCAGCGTCGGCTCCGTGGCCTACTCCCAGCCCTACTCCCAGAACCGGAAACGGAACCAGCCGACCTCGGCGAGCACCCGGTCGGACCCGAAGCCGTCGACGAACCAGCTGACGGTGCCCCAGAAAGCGTCGTTCGCCGCGTCGTTGCCCCACAGGATCACGAAGAGCAGGATCATCCCCCACGGCCTCAGGGGGGCGATCCGGCGACGTGCACTCATCGACAGATGGGGCTCGATCGCGCCGAACCCGTCGAGCGGCGGGATGGGGATCAGGTTCAGGATGGCCGCGGCGATCTGCAGGAAGCCCAGGAAGCTGAGCGCAGCGGCGAAGCGCGGATGCGAGAACCACAGGTCGAGGTCTGCGAACCACAGCAGGATCCCGCCGAGCACCAGGTTCGTCGCAGGTCCGGCCAGAGAGACCGCCGACTGGGCCCAGCGGCTCGGGATCGCGGCACGGTTGATCCACACGGCGCCGCCGGGGAGCCCGATACCTCCGATGATGACGAAGATCACGGGCAGAGCGAGCGACAGCATCGGGTCCGCGTAGCGACGGAAGTCGAGGTCGAGGTACCCCTTGTCCGCGACGGACCGGTCACCGAAGCGGAACGCGACCACAGCGTGGGCGAACTCGTGCAGCGCTACGGAGGCGATCCAGCCGCACACGACGAACGCGAACAGAACGAAGTCCCCGGCGAAGACCTCACCGGGGCCCGGGAAGCTGGTGTCGCGCCACAGCACGACACCGAGTACGACGGTGAGTCCGACGAGCCCCCCGAAGACCGGACTCGGACGCCAACGCTGCGCCGACAGCGGGAACGGCTCAGTCGTCAGCGTGCAACAGACCCCACACGATCGAGTCGACGAGCGCCTGCCAGCTGGCCTCGACGATGTTCTCGGAGACCCCGATCGTGGTCCAGGTCCGCTTGCCGTCAGTCGAATCGATCAGGACGCGGGTGACGGCGCCGGTCCCTTTGGACGTGTCGAGGACACGGACCTTGAAGTCCGTCAGCGAGATCCCTGAGAAAGCCGGGTACCGCGGTCCGATCGCCTCGGCGAGGGCCGCGTGCAGCGCGTCGACCGGGCCGTTGCCCTCACCGGTCGCCAGGAGACGCTCGTCGCCGACCCACAACTTGACGATCGCCTCGGTCTCGATGTCGACGGCGACGTCGTTCCAGTCGCGCGCCCCCCCACCGGAGCGGTGCACGACGGCAGCACGGAAGTACTCCACGTCGAAGAACGGCTGACGCCAGCCGCTTGCGCCCCGGATAAGCAACTCGAGAGACGCGTCGGCCACCTCGAAGTGGTAGCCGGCGTGCTCGAGGCGCTTGAGGGTGTCGACGATCTCACCGATGGCGGCGTCGTCGACCTCCAGGCCCATCTCCTCGGCCTTCATGACCACTGTGGAGCGACCGGCCATCTCCGAGACGACGAACCGCTGCCGGTTGCCGACGATCGTCGGGTCCACGTGCTCGTAGGCGTCGCTACGACGGGCGATGGCGGAGGTGTGCAGACCGGCCTTGTGGGCGAACGCGGAGGAACCGACGTAGGGCTGCTGGGCGGCCGGCGCGAAGTTCACGAGCTCGGCGACGTGCTTGGCGACGGGGGCGAGCCGGTCCATACGGTCGGCGGGGATCGTGTCGATGCCCATCTTGAGCGACAGGTTCGCGATGATCGGGATCAGGTCGCAGTTGCCGGTGCGCTCGCCGTACCCGTTGATCGTCCCCTGCACCTGGGTGGCCCCGCCCATGACACCGGCGATCGCGTTCGCGACGCCGCAGCCCGTGTCGTTGTGGAGGTGGACCCCGACGGGAGCGCCGACGGCTTTCACGACGGCCGCGACGATCTCGGTCACCTCGTGGGGCAGAGACCCGCCGTTGGTGTCACACATGACCACCGACTCGGCTCCGGCTTCCGCGGCGGCGGTGAGAACCCGCAACGTGAATTCGGGGTTGTTCTTGTAGCCGTCGAAGCAGTGTTCGGCGTCGAAGAAGACCCGCAGGCCCTGCGAACGCAACCAGGCGATCGAGTCGGCGACCATCGCGACACCTTCGTCGAGGTCGGTGCGCAGGGCTTCGGTGACGTGGTAGTCCCAGCTCTTGCCGACGATGCAGACACTGGAGGTCCCGGCGGCCACGAGGCCCGCGAGGGTCTTGTCGTCGGCGGCTTCACCGTGGACCCGACGTGTGGATCCGAACGCGACGAACTCGCTGAACTCGAGATTCAGTTCGGTCTTCGCCCGCTCGAAGAACTCGTCGTCTTTGGGGTTGGCGCCGGGCCAGCCACCCTCCACGAAGTGCACGCCGAGGTGGTCGAGTTGACGGGCGACCTTGAGCTTGTCGTCGACGGTCAGCGAGATGCCCTCGAGCTGGGACCCGTCGCGCAGCGTCGTGTCGTAGATGTCGACGTGGGCGGGTACAGCGGCGGCGTCTTCGGTGTGGTCAGTCGGTGACATGCTCATTCCACTCCTTGTACCTGTCCACTCTGCCCCGTACGGCGTCGAAGAACACCTCCTGGACCTTCGTGGTGATCGGCCCACGGTCGCCGAGGACGCGGTCGTCGACGGAGCGGATGGGCACGACCTCGGCCGCGGTACCGGACAGGAACGCCTCGTCGGCGGTGTAGAGGTCGCTGCGCAACAGGTTGCCGGTGACGTACGGAATGCCGAGATCGTCGGCGATTCTGTGGATGGAGTCCTGGGTGATGCCCTCCAGGGCGCCGGCGCTCACCGGCGGCGTGATGATCGTGCCGTCGCGGACGATGAAGATGTTCTCGCCCGTGCACTCGGACACGAAACCCTGGGGCGACAGGAGGATGGCCTCGTCGTAGCCGGCCTTGACGGCCTGGACCTTGGCCATCTGGGAGTTGATGTAGTGGCCGCAGCCCTTGGCAGCGGGAGGCATCGCGTTGGGGTCGTGGCGCTGCCACGACGAGATCATCATGTTCACACCCGTGCGGAGACTCTCCTCGCCGAGGTAGGCGCCCCACGGCCACACGGCGATCGAGACGTTCGTCACGCACGGCAGGGGGTTGAGCCCCATCTCGCCGTACCCGAGGTAGGCGAGCGGACGGATGTAGCACGACGGGAGGCCGTTGACCCGCACGGTCTCCTTCGTCGCGTCGATCAGTTCCTGCACCGTGAACGGGATGTCGATCATGAGGATCTTCGCGCTCTGGAAGAGTCGCTCGATGTGGGGGGTGAGCCGGAAGACAGCGGGACCGTCGTCGGTCTCGTACGCGCGGATGCCCTCGAAGACGCCGTTGCCGTAGTGCAGCGTGTGCGTGAGGATGTGGACCTTCGCGTCGTCCCAGTCGACGAGCGTTCCGTCCATCCAGATCTTGTCCACGGCTTGAATCGGCATCAGGATCCCCCTGGGTTCGTTGAGTTCGTCAGTTTCGGGCTTGCTCGACACGCTCGGCGATCAGATTCCCGATGCCGACCGTGCCGAGGGATGCGTCGACGTCGTCGCACGCCGCGCGGATCCGCGTGGCGGCGGCGTCCTCACCGAGGAAGTCGAGCATGAGGGCGGCCGACAAGATGGCGGCCGTGGGATTCGCGATGCCCTTGCCGACGATGTCGGGGGCCGATCCGTGAACGGGTTCGAACATGGACGGACCAGTCCGGGCGGGGTTGAGGTTCGCGGAGGACGCGAGCCCGATGCCACCGGCGATGGCACCACCGAGATCGGTCAGGATGTCGCCGAAGAGATTCTCGGTCACGATCACCGAGTATCGCCGCGGGGACTCGACGAAGTAGATGCAGGCGGCGTCGACGTGGTTGTAGGCGGTCTCGACGTCGGGGTACTCGGTGGCGACCTCGTTGAAGGTCCGCTCCCACAGATCTCCCGAGTAGGTGAGCACGTTCGTCTTGTGTGCCAGCGTCAGGTGGCGGCGCTCGCTCGAGTTCGCGAGGTCGAAGGCGTAACGGATGCAGCGTTCCACGCCCATCCTCGTGTTGACCGATCCCTGCGTCGCGATCTCCTGGGGCGTTCCCTTGCGCAGGAATCCGCCTTCGCCGGCGTAGGCGCCCTCGGTGTTCTCACGGATCACCCGGAAGTCCACGCCGCGTTCGGGGGCGACGAAGGGGCGCAGGTTGACGTAGAGGTCGAGCGAGAATCGCATCTTCAGGAGCAGGCCACGCTCGAGGACCCCGGGCGGCACCTCGGGGGTTCCGACAGCTCCCAGGAAGATCGCGTCGAGTCCACGCCACTCCTCGATCACCGAGTCGGGCAGGATCGTCCCGTCGGCGAGGTACCGGGCACCACCGAGGTCATAGTCCACGAGTTCGGTGTCGACACCGGCAGCGGCGACGACCTTCAGACCCTCGGCGACCACCTCGGGACCGATTCCGTCACCGCCGACCACGCCGATCCGATGTGCCACTGTGCTCGTCTCCTCAGCTGCTCCGATGGCCTCCGAGACTATCTGCGCGTCGGCGGGCCGCCGCGACTCCTACGGTGTGGACATGCTGCGCCGCCCCCTCGCCGTGCTCCTCGTCGCCGTGCTGGTGCTCGCC
The DNA here is from genome assembly GCA_040219085.1 of Acidimicrobiales bacterium. Lineage (NCBI taxonomy): Bacteria > Bacillati > Actinomycetota > Acidimicrobiia > Acidimicrobiales > Acidimicrobiales bacterium. The sequence continues at coordinate 71,040 of JAVJTC010000033.1, read as the reverse complement.
GGCTGCTCCGGAGGCGACGACGACGGGACCGCCGCCTTCCGATCGGGGACGGTGACGGTCACCGACGCGGGCGACGATCCCACAACGACGCTCGCCTGGGGCTGGGAGGGAGCGTCCCCGGCGTCGGTACTGCTGGTCACGGCCGTCACGCAGTCCGTCGCGGTCGACGGCGGGGCACCGACAGAGGCTCCGCTGCCCACAGCGGTCACGCTGCTCGAGATCACGCCCATGACCGGCGAGGGACGCACCGAACTCGTCGTGACCGTGACCGACGTCGGGGCCTCCACCGAGGACCTCGACGTCGAGGACCCCGAACTCGCAGCCGCGCTGGCCGACCAGGCCGCGGCGATGAGGCGTCTCGTCGGGGCATCAGCGTCGTTGGGAGTGTCGGCCACGGGGGCGGTCACGGATTTCAGCCCGGCGACCGCACCCGACGTCGAGCTCCCCGTGGCGACGCTGCTCGAGCGGACGATCACCGAGCTCGCCCGCCTCGTCGTCGAGTTCCCCGACGAAGCGGTCGGCCCGGGCGCGCGCTGGGAGACGACCTCGACGCGCGTCAGCCAGGGGATCGCGTGGGACGTCACCACGTCATGGCGTCTCGACTCGGTCGATGGTGACCTGCACACGGTGTCGTTCACTCTCTCCGAGACGGCACCGCGCCAGGGGGTGCCGGCCGCCGAGGGGCGTGACATCGAAGGGATGATCGAGGGTGAGGGTTCGGTGGTCGTCGACCTCGCCTCCGCAGCCATCGTGTCGGGGGAGCTGGTCACGTCGCTCGAAGCGTCCATCTTCGACGGTGACGAGGTCGTGGCGACCACATCCAACCGGATCGGGACCATCGCGTCGAGCTGAGGACCCGACGGGTCCGGCCGACGGGGTCACGTCGCTAGATTGGGTCGATGGCACGAGTGCAACACCTGTCCCCTGAAGCGTACGAACGGCTGCGCGCCGAGTTCGAGGACCTGACGACGCGGGGACGCATCGAGATCGCCCGGAAGATCGAATCGGCGCGCGAGCTCGGTGACCTCAGCGAGAACGGCGACTACCACGCCGCCAAGGAGGAGCAGGGCAAGATGGAGGGGCGGATCCGCCACCTCGAATCGATGATCGAGAACGCCACCATCGTCGAGGCTGCAGGCGACGGCAGCGTGGTGACCACCGGCTCGGTCGTCACCATCCGCTATGACGGCGAGGACGAGACCGAGAGCTACCTGATCGGCTCCATCGAGGAGCGCCGTGACGGCCTGCCGGTGATCTCCCCCGGCTCCCCGCTGGGGGCCGCGCTGCTCGGCGGAGCCGTCGGCGACAGGGTCACGTACGAGGCGCCCAGCGGTGGCCTCGAGGTAGAGATCACCGAGATCGAGAGCTGAGCGGCCGCGCCGCTTCCGGAGAGGAACCAATGAGCACCCCGCGCACCCTGTCGGAGAAGGTCTGGGACGACCACGTCGTACATCGGGGCGACCCGGACCTCCTCTACATCGACCTGCACCTCGTCCACGAGGTGACATCGCCACAGGCCTTCGACGGCCTGCGGCTGTCCGGGCGCAGCGTCCGGCGACCCGATCTCACGGTTGCGACCGAAGACCACAACATCCCGACCGCGGACATCGACCAGCCCATCGCGGACCCGATCTCCCGCAAGCAGATCGAGACGCTGCGTACCAACGCCGCGGAGTTCGGCGTCACGAACTACCCGATGGGCGACCCCGATCAGGGAATCGTGCACGTCATCGGACCCGAGCTCGGCCTGACCCAGCCGGGGATGACGGTCGTCTGCGGCGACAGCCACACCTCCACCCATGGCGCCTTCGGCGCGCTGGCCTTCGGGATAGGCACGTCCGAAGTCGAACATGTGCTCGCAACCCAGACGCTGCCCCAGGTCCGACCGGGGACGATGGCGGTGACGGTCGACGGCGAACTGCCGGAGGGATCCACGGCCAAGGACGTCGTGCTCGCGATCATCGGCCGCATCGGCACCGGCGGCGGGATCGGTTCGGTCATCGAATACCGCGGTCCCGTCATCGAGGCCCTCTCCATGGAGGGCCGGATGACCGTGTGCAACATGTCGATCGAGGGTGGCGCCCGAGCGGGGATGATCGCCCCCGACGACACCACGTTCGCCTACCTCGAAGGTCGCCGCCACGCTCCGAAGGGTGCGGACTGGGAAGCCGCTCTCGACGCGTGGCGCCAACTGCGCACCGACGACGGGGCCACGTTCGACACCGAGGTCGTGCTGCACGGCGCCGACATCGTGCCCCATGTCACGTGGGGCACGAACCCGGGACAGGTCACCCGTATCGATGCGGCGGTGCCCTCCCCGGACGACTTCTCCGAGGCGTCGCAGCGTGACGCGGCGGCGCGGGCCCTGGCCTACATGGGCCTCGAGGCCGGAACCCCGATGCGCGACGTGCCGGTCGACACGGTCTTCATCGGCTCGTGCACCAACGGGCGGATCGAGGACATCCGGGCGGTCGCCGCGGTCGCACAGGGTCGCCACGTGGCCGACGGGATCCGCACCCTCGTCGTACCCGGCTCCGGCCGGGTCCGCGAGCAGGCCGTCGCCGAGGGTCTCCCCGAGATCCTGACCGCCGCCGGCTTCGACTGGCGTGAGCCGGGTTGTTCGATGTGTCTGGCGATGAACCCGGACAAGCTGACCGTCGGCGAGAGGTGTGCGTCCACCTCCAACCGCAATTTCGAAGGCCGCCAGGGACGCGGGGGACGCACCCACCTCGTCTCCCCCGCTGTCGCCGCAGCCACCGCGATCGCCGGTCACTTCGCCACGCCGGCCGACCTGGACTGAGTGAGGAGAACACGATGAAAGCCGTCACCATCGTCCAGGGGACCGCTGTCCCCCTCGACCGTTCCGACGTCGACACGGACCAGATCATCCCGTCGGACTGGCTCAAGCGGGTCGAACGCACAGGGTTCGACAAGGGCCTCTTCTCGGAGTGGCGCGACGAGCCCTCGTTCGTGCTCAACGACGAGCGGTTCGCCGGCGCGAGGATCCTCGTCGCCGGACCCAACTTCGGGACCGGCTCCTCGCGTGAACATGCCGTGTGGGCGATCCAGCAGTACGGCTTCGACGCTGTCATCTCGCCGCGTTTCGGCGACATCTTCCGGAACAACTCGACGAAGAACGGGTTGATCCCGGTCGTCGTGTCGGCGGAACTCGGCCGACGCCTGTTGGACCTCGTCGAGGCCGATCCCGGCGTCGAGTTCGTCATCGACGTCGAGCGTCGGATGGTCGAGGTCCCCGCCGCCGGCATCGCCGAGCCGTTCCCCCTCGACGACCCCACCCGGGAGCGTTTCCTGAAGGGGCTCGACGACGTGGGCATCACCCTCGGCCACGCAGCCGAGATCGACGCCTACGAGGCGGACCGGCCCGCCTGGAAGCCCTCGCTGGCCTGACCCTCGCTGCCTGACCCTCGCTGGCCTGACCCTCGCTGCCTGATCCTCGCTGGCCTGAGCTGCACCTATCGGCCGGCACCCGCACGCCCTCTCTGTCTTCCCCGACCGCCGCTTCCCCCTCCTTCCTGCTCGACGAGGGGGCGCGACGACATGTCCTTTTCGATTCACGACCCTGATGTACGCGATCGCGTACATCAAGCCCGGTTTTCTGCACGACAACTGCTGCGCGCGCTCCGCGTGGCCAGCGGGATGTCACAAGCGGACTTGGCCGCCAGATGCGACGTGAGCCGGCCGCGCATCGCCGAGTACGAGGGCGGCACCACCGAGCCCTCCTTCGAGCGGTTGAGCGCCCTGGTCGAGGCGACGGGACATCGCCTCGTGGCGATACCGACGGGCACCGCCACAGCCAGACCCACAGCGACGGCCTACGAGACGGGGGCTCGGATCGCGACCATCCTCGCAGGGGACCCCGGTCCCGCCGGGCACGCCGCTGCACTGCGTGAGCTCAGGGCCTACAGCATCGACCTCTCCGCTCAGGACCCACCAGTACAGGCGGCCCTGTGCGTCACCGCGCCCGCCCCGACCGGCTCCGCCCACTTCGACGCGGCCCTCGCCGCGGTCGTCGAACACCGCCTCGGTGACCACGGCACACCCGTGCCCGGGTGGGTGCAGGAGCCGGACCGGTACCTGTCGGGCACCTGGGTCGCCGACCCGGCAGCCAACCTGGAACCCGGCGCCCAACTCATGCCGTTCCTGCGGCACGGCATCATGGTCGGGTGCACCTTCTTCGACACGGCCCGGCCGAGGCGACGGCCGATGTCGTAACGACACCGTCACATGGAAGGGGAACCACAGGCGTCTCCGGTTCGTCAGAACTGCCGGACGACACGGGGAGAAACCGATGATTCGCATGAGAACGACGATCGTGGCCGCCGTGCTGGTGGCGCTACTGGCCGGCGCGTGTTCCAGCGACGACCTGAGCGGCTCCGGCGACGGGCCCGGCGCACGGCCATCCCCGACGCCCATCGATCTCGGCACCGACATCCAGCTCATCGCTGCGCTCACCCCGTTCGACGCGTGCGACGCGTTCCTCGACCACGTGCACACCGAGGCGGGTGCCCGGGTCGGCCCATGGGGCCTGCAGGTGGGCGGCTACTACGGCGGACCGGTGTTCTTCGAGGGCGATGTCGCCACCGACGACGCCGGCGGATTCGACGGGGCCGGCGGTGACGACGGCGCAACCGGCGGCGCCGAGGAGCCCCAATCGGCCCCGGGACGCGGCGAATCCACCGGAGACTCCACGACCTCCTCCGGCGACGGCGGAGACGGCTCGTTCTCGGGCACCAACGTCCAGGTGACCGGCGTGGACGAACCCGACATCGTAAAGACCGACGGCGAACGCATCGTCACCCTCTCCGACAACACGCTCACCGTCGTGGACGCCGCGACGCGGACCGTGATCGGCAGCGAGAACCTCGGCTCGGACTTCTGGGGCGCCGAGATGTTCCTCGCCGGCGACCGGGCCTTCGTGGTCGGCGGCGGGAACGACGTGTTCCCCACCGAACCGTTCTTCGACGCCCCCGCCGTCGCCGAAGAGGGGGCCGCATCCGACTCGATCGCCCCGGGGCCCGGCTACTGGATCCCCACCACGGTGATCGCCGAGGTCGACATCTCCGGTGACCCCGACGTCGTCGCCACCCTCTCGATCGAAGGAAACTACGTCAGCGGACGCGCCACCGACGGCACGGCCCGGATCGTCATCACATCACCGCCGCTCGAACTCCCCTTCGTCTACCCCTCCAACCAGGGCAGCGAGAGCTTCGCCGAGCAGGCCAACCGCGACATCGTGGAAGCCTCGACGGTCGACGTCTGGGTCCCCGACTACCGCCTCGTCGGCCCCGACGGCCGGGTGAGCGAGGGTCAGCTCGTCGACTGTGACCGCATCTCGGCGCCCGGCGAGTTCTCCGGCTTCGACCTGTTGTCGGTCCTCACCTTCGACATGGACGCGCCGCTCACCCCGGGCGACGCGACGGGCGTGCTCGCATCCGGCGAGACCGTCTACTCGTCCGGCGACAGCCTCTACGTCGCCACCACCCGCTGGTACGACCCGGCGGTGGCGGAGAACGGCGGCATCACCGAGCCGCAGTTCGACGACTACACGACTGCCCTGCACCGCTTCAGCACCGTCGGCACGAGCGCCGCCGACTACGTCGCATCCGGCGTGGTCGACGGGCACCTGTTGAACCAGTTCTCCCTCCACCAGAACGCCGACACCCTCTACGTCGCCACCACCGAAGGGGCCCCGTGGGGCTTCGACGACTCCTCGGAGAGCTTCGTGACCTCCTTCCAACTATCCGGCGACGAGCTCGTCCCGGTGGGTCGGGTGGGCGACATGGGGCGCGGCGAACGTATCTTCGCCGTGAGGTTCATCGAGGACTCCGCCTACGTCGTGACGTTCCGCCAGGTGGACCCCCTCTACGTGGTCGACCTGTCGGACCCGACGACGCCGACCGTGACCGGTGAGCTGAAGATCCCCGGCTACTCGGCCTACCTGCACCCGATCGGTGACGGCCTGATCCTCGGCGTCGGACAGGACGCCACCGACGAGGGCTTCACGACCGGGGCCAAGATCTCCCTGTTCGACGTCTCGGACCCGACCGCCCCTGCCGAGCTCGACACGTGGACGATGCCCGACGGCTACACCGACGTCGAGTGGGACCACCGGGCCTTCCTGTGGTGGGACGGCTCGGCGGTCGTGCCGCTCACCTCGTGGAGCGACGGCTTCGCCGGTGCTGTGGTGCTCGACATCTCCCGCGACGGGGGCATCACCGAACGCGGTCGGGTCGACCACACCCCCGACGGCGGTAGCGAACCCGTCTCGCAGTGCCGTCCGATCCCCGTCGACGGCGTCGAGGAGTACTTCGGACAGGCCAGCATCGAGGCCTGCGGGCCCGACGAGGACCCGGCGCGGCCCGGCGTGTACTGCGATGACTACGGCGACAGCGGCATCCTCGAGGAGCTCCGCTACATCGCGGAGGAGATCGGCATCGACGTCGACTCGCTCGACATCGCCGACGACGAACGCATCGCCGTGTGCTGGCCGGAGGGGCCCCGGGTCGACCCGATCCAACGCTCGCTCGTCATCGACGGCGCGCTGTGGACCATGTCGTGGGACACCCTCCAGGCCGACGACTTCGTGACCCTGAGCCGCATCGCCCGGCTCGGGATCTAAGGGAGTCGACCCGGCCGTTGCACCTTGGCCGGGTCGACACCCGAGGCCCTGATCCGCTGGACCTTGTTGAGCGCGTCCACGAAGGCCCTCGCCGACGCCTCGACGACGTCGGTGGACAGTCCCCGGCCGGCGACGACGATCTGGTCGTTGTCGGACTCGAAACGCAGCGCGACGTCGGCGAGTGCGTCCACACCGCCGGTCACCGCGTTCACGGAGTAGTCGGTGAGGCGGCCACCGACGCCGGTCGCCTCCTTGATCGCCTTGCAGGTCGCGTCGACCATGCCGTCGCCGTCCTGGCGTGAGGTGCGCAGCTCGTCGCCGGCACGGATGATGACCGTTGCACTCGGGCTGCCGGTGCCGACCGAACCGCCGTGACACTCGAGCAGGGCGAGCTCGTAGGCCTTCTCCGCGGACGAACCCACCTCGTCGGCGACGATCGCCTCGAGGTCCGCGTCGCTCACGTCGATCTTGCGGTCCGCCAGTTCCTTGAACCGGGCGAACGCGGCGTTCAGGGCGTCGCCGTGGATCTCGATCCCCATCTTCGCCATGTGGTCGACGAACGCGTGGCGCCCCGAATGCTTGCCGAGGACGATCTTCGACTCGCCCTGACCGACGGCGGCCGGATCCATGATCTCGTAGGTCGTGCGCTCCTCGAGCACACCGTGCTGGTGGATGCCAGCCTCGTGGGCGAACGCGTTGCGCCCGACGACCGCCTTGTTGTACTGGACCGGGTAGCCCGTCAGTCGGCTCACGAGGCGGCTCGTTCGGGCGAGTTCCTTCGTGTCGACACCCACCTCGATGTCGCCGAACACGTCGGGCCGGGTGCGGACCGCCATGACGAGTTCCTCGAGGGCGGCGTTGCCCGCGCGCTCGCCGATCCCGTTCACCGCGCACTCGATCTGGCGGACGCCGGCCTGGACTGCGGCGAGTGAGTTGGCGACTGCCAGACCGAGGTCGTTGTGGCAGTGCGCCGACAGCACGTAGTCGCCGGGGATCAGCTCGCGGATCTTCGTGAATCGGGCCGCGTACTCCGCCGGGTAGGCGAACCCGACCGTGTCGGGGATGTTGAGGGTGGTGGCGCCGCTGTCGACGGCGATCCTCAGTACTTCGACCATGAAGTCGAAGTCGCTGCGGGACGCGTCCTCGGGCGAGAACTCCACATCGTCGGTGTAGGTCCGGGCCCGGGTGACCGCCTGGGCCGCTTCCTTCTTCACCTGTTCGGGCGTCATCTTCAACTTGTGCTTCATATGGGTCTCGGACGTGGCGATGAACGTGTGGATCCGACGCTTCTCGGCGGGTTCGATCGCCTCCCAGCACCGGTCGATGTCCTTGGCAGCGGTGCGGGACAGCCCGCAGATCACCGGTCCGCGCACGGCCTGCGCGATGACGTGGACCGCTTCGAAGTCACCTTCGGACGCGATGGGGAAGCCGGCCTCGATGACGTCGACGCCGAGGCGCGCCAGCTGCTCGGCAATCTCGAGCTTCTCGCTCTGGTCGAGCGAGATGCCCGGCGACTGCTCGCCGTCGCGCAGTGTCGTGTCGAAGATCTTGACGTGTTCGGCCATTACGGCACTCCCTTGTCTGTACTCGTCACCGGAACCTTCCCCGGTCCGGATCGGATGCCCTCCCCGGAAACGAAAAACCTCCTGCCCAGAGGCAGGAGGTGTCCGGCGAGCGCCAATTGTGGGCGCTCGCCTACTCGAGAAGAAGGTTCCGGGTCGTCTCGGTCATCACGACCACAGTGTAGGACCTGCCGGCCGGAGTCAACCCCGCGGGCCCGGTCCACGACGCAGGCGGCGGCGGCCAACTACCATCGGCGACGTGCGTACCAAGCGCTTGACCCTCCTTCTCGCCGTGCTCGCCGCGGTCGTGGCCGTCATCCGGGCGCGTCGACCCGAGCCCGCGCCCGCCGCCCCGGCCGGATCGGCGAGCTGGCCGCCGCTGGACCTCCCGACCGGCACCGACACCCCGGCCTCGCCCGACGCGCCCGACAGCGACCCCGAAGACCGGCCGCGGACCTGGGTCGACCCGGAGCCCGACGGGTCGTGCCCGCTGTCGCATCCCATCAAGCTCAACGAGCCGAGCGGGATCTTCCACGTGCCCGACGGCCAGTTCTACGCCCGCACGAAGGCCGAGCGGTGCTACGCGAACGCGGCCGACGCCGAAGCCGACGGCTTCCGCGCCTCGCGCCGCTGAGCTGACGACAGCTCGGCCGAGAACCAGTTCAGCCGAGGTCGATCGCGCGCACCGAGACGATCCCGTCGGCCGCGGCCAGCGAAGCCACGACGTCCTCGGGTACCGGCCGGTCCACGGAGAGGACCATCAGCGCCGCACCCTGCGGTGAGCGGCCGACGTCCATGTCGTCGACGTTGATCCCGGCCTCGCCGAGGGCGTTGCCGATGACGCCGATCATCCCGGGCTGGTCCGCGTTGCGCACGACGAGCATGTGACGCGCCGGCGGGAGATCGACGCTGTGGTCGTCCACCCAGATGATGCGCGGCTCCGCGTTCAGTCCGGTGACGGTGCCGCCCACGACGGTCTCGCCGCCGCGGATCATCACCGAGTTGACGTAGTCCTTGGTGGTCGCCGAGTTGACCCGGTGGACGTCCACACCGCGCTCACGGGCGATGTCGAGCGCGTTGACGTAGGAGATCGGCTGGTCGCTGATGGCCTTCAACAGGCCCTTCACCGTCGACAGCACGGCGATCTCGGTGTCGTACCCGCCGATGTCGCCGTGGAACTCGACGTCGAGACGGTCCGGCAGCGTGCCGCACAGCGACGCGAACAGGCCGCCGAGTTGTTCGCACAGCGGCAGGAACGGGCGGAGCGCCTCGGCCGCCTCCGTGGCGTTGACGTTCACGGCGAACGGGACGAAGTCACCGTCCAGGGCGAGCTGTACCTGTTCGGCGATCGTCATCCCGGCCTTGTCCTGGGCCTCACGCGTGCTGGCGCCGAGGTGCGGGGTGACCACGACCTCGGGGAGTCCGAACAGCGGCGACTCCGTGGTGGGCTCGGTCTCGAACACGTCGATGGCCGCGCCGCCGATGTGGCCGGAGCGGATGGCCTCGGCCAACGCGGCCTCGTCGATGATTCCGCCGCGGGCGACGTTCACGATCCGCAGACCCGGCTTGGCCTTGGCCAGGCGGTCGGCGTCGATGAGGTTGACGGTGTCGGGCGTCTTGGCCACATGCAGGGTGATGAAGTCCGACCGGGCCATGAGCTCGTCGAGCTCGAGCAGTTCGACGCTGAGCTGGCGGGCCCGCTCGACCGACACGAAGGGGTCGAAGGCGACGAGACGCATCCCGAATGCGAGCGCACGCTGCGCGACGAGCTTGCCGATACGCCCGAGACCGATGATGCCGAGGGTCTTCTCGGACAGCTCGACACCCTCCCAGCGCGACCGCTCCCAACGACCTGCCACGAGCGCGGCGTGAGCCTGCGGGACGTTGCGGGCCTGGGCGAGCAGCAGAGCGATCGTGTGCTCCGCGGCTGACAGGGTGTTGGACTGCGGCGCGTTGACCACCATGACGCCCTGGCGGGTGGCACCGTCCACGTCGACGTTGTCGAGGCCGATACCGGCACGACCGACGACGACGAGATCGGTGCCCGCGGCGAGGACCTCGGGGGTGACCTGTGTGGCCGAGCGGATCACCAGTGCGGCGGCACCCTTGACCGCCTCGATCAGCTCGTCGGGTTCCAGCCCCAGACGGACGTCGACGTCATGGCCGGCGGCGCGGAGCCTGTCGAGGCCGGCCTCGGCGATCTTCTCGGTGACGAGTACACGTGGCACGGCGGACAAGCGTACGGCGGGACTCAGGAGACGATGTCCACCGGCGGAAGATCGTCGGCCGGTTCGAGACCGAGGATCGACGCGAAGAACGCGTGCTCGGCCTCCAGCGCCCGCACGATCGACTCGGCGCGCCGGAAGCCGTGGGCCTCGCCCTCGAAGACGAGGTACGCGTGCGGCAGGCCCTTGTCGGCCAGCGCCGCCACCAGGGCCTCGGCCTGCGACGGGGGGACGATCTCGTCGTCGGCGCCCTGCATCACCAGCATGGGTCGCGTGAGGCGGTCCAGGTGGTGGATGGGTGAACGCTCCCGGTACACGTCGATGGCCTCCGGGTAGGGCCCGACGAGGCGGTCCAGGTAGCGGGCCTCGAACTTGTGGGTGTCGAGGGCGAGCATCTCGAGGTCCGTCACGCCGTAGCGGATGGCCCCGGCGGCGAAGACCTCGGGAGCGGCCAGCAGCGCCCCGAGGACTGTGAGGCCACCCGCCGACGAACCGCGGGTGACCACGCGGGCCGGGTCGATCTCGCCGGTGGCGCCCAGGTGCCGCACCGCGGCGGCGAGGTCGATCACGTCGGATTCGCCCCACCGGCCCACCAACGCGTCCCTGTACTCACGGCCGTAACCGGTCGACCCGCGGTAGTCGACGTCCACGACCGCCCAACCGCGGCTCGTCCAGTACCGGATCGTGAGTTGGAGCTCGCGGCGGGCTGCCCCGGTGGGACCGCCGTGGGCGAGGACGAGCGCCGGCGGCGCCTCACCGTCCGGCGGCGTCACGCCCGGATTCGCAGGTCGGTACAGCAGCGCGTGGGTCGTCTCGCTCCGGTCGGTCGGCACGGCGACCGGCTCGGGCGCCACGAGGAACCCGGGGTCGAGGGCCGCGCCCGGCGCGCCGTCATTGGGCGAGGCGAGTACCCGGCGATCCCCGTCCAGGTCGATCTCGACGATCTGCGACGCGCGATCGAACGCACCGCCGACGAACACCACGCTCCCGGCACCGACGTCGAGGGCGGACACAGCGGTGTCGGCATCCGAGGTGGCCGGGCCGACAGCCACGACGTCGCCGGCGGGACGCGACGAGGCGTGGACGACCTGGCCGGCCCCGGTGACACCCCAGCGCCCCCGTCCGAAGACCCAGGGAGGCGCTGCGATCTCCGCGCCGTCGAGATCCACCCAGGTGGCCGCGGTGTCGCCGGAGGTGACGTCGACGCGCCGGATCCGGGACCACCCCCCTGCGTCGGTCACCCATCCGAGGTGGTCGCCGTCGATCCAGCGCGGCTGCGCGATCCACTCGTCGGGACCCCCGGCCAGCCGGCGGGAACCCGACACGGCCGCCCCGGCGGTGTCGAAATCACCGACCCACAGCTCGGTCCCGTCCCACGGCATGTTCGGATGGTTCCAGCTGAGCCAGGCGAGGCGTGTCCCGTCAGCGGAGGGCCGCGGCTCGGCGAAGAAGTCCGACCCGCCCACCAGCGCGGTGACCTCGCCGCTGCCGTCGAGTGCCACCGCCACGAGGTCGTTGACCGCCTCTCCTCCGCCGGTGGTGTCCGCGTCGTGTCTCTCTCGGACACACACGTAGAGACCGTCCGGGGGATCACCGACGATGCGACCGTCGGCGTAGCGTGCCAGAGCGGTGTCGGTAAGCACGACGACATCGCCGGTCTGCGGGTCGAGCCGCCGCAGTTGGCCGTCGGCGTCGTCGCAGTAGACGACCACTCCCCCGCGGACCCACCAGGCGCCGCCGCCGTAGGTGTGGACACGGGTACGGACATTCGCATCCGGGGGGGTCATCTCCGCGACCGTCCCGTTCGCCGAGCGACGCACGAGTCGGACCCGACCGCGCTCCGACGGCAGTGTCTCCGCCCACCAGACCGCTCCCCCGTCGACGGACTCGTCGACGACCACCTCACCCAGACCGACGGAGCCCTCGACCAGCGAGGCCGCCGAGATCGGTGACGGCCAGGAGCCGTACGGGAGTCTCAAGAACGCCCGAGGAGGTCGGCGATGCGTCCGACGCCCTCCGCCAGGTCCTCGTCGCCGAGGGCGAAGGACATGCGGGCGTACCCGGGTGCGTCGAACGCCTCACCGGGGACGATCGCAACCTTCGCCTCCTCCAGGAGGATGAGTGCCAGTTCCGATGTGGTCGCGGCGCTGCGCCCGCGGATGTCACGCCCGAGCACGCCCTCGAAGGACGGGAAGGCGTAGAAGGCGCCCTCGGGTTCGAGGCAGGTGACGCCGTCGATCTCGTTGAGCATCGTGTGCATCGTGCGGCGACGACGGTCGAAGGCGGCGCGCATCTCGACCACCGCGTCGAGGGGGCCCGAGACGGCGGCCAGCGCGGCGATCTGCGACACGTTCGCGACGTTCGAGGTCTGATGGGACTGCAGCGTGGAGCACGCCTTCACGAGGGCGGGCGGGCCGATCAACCAGCCCACACGCCAACCCGTCATCGCGTAGGTCTTGGCGACACCGTTGAGGATGACGGTGCGCCCGGCGGCCTCGGGGACCACGACGGGAAGCGAGTGGTGCTCGGCGTCGCCGTAAGTGAGGTGTTCGTAGATCTCGTCGGTCACCACCCAGACGTCGTGCTCGACCGCCCAGCGACCGATCGCCTCGATCTCGGCCCGTGTGTAGACGGCGCCGCTCGGGTTGGACGGGGACACGAACACCAGCGCCTTCGTGTTCGGTGTCCTCGCGGCCTCCAACTGCTCCACGGTGACCTTGAATCCCGCGTCGGAACCGGCACGGATCACTACGGGCGTCGCACCGGCGATACGGATCGGCTCGGGGTAGGTCGTCCAGTACGGCGCGGGCAGGATCACCTCGTCGCCGGGGTTCAACAGCGCCTGGAAGGCGTTGTAGACGGCATGTTTCCCGCCGTTGGTGACGACGACGTCGGCTGCGCTGCAGGCGAATCCGAAGTCCCGCTGCGTCTTCGCGGCGATGGCCTCGCGCAGCGCGGGGAGACCCGGCGCCGGGGTGTACTTGTGGTTCTTGGGATCACGGCACGCCTCGACGGCTGCTTCGACGATGTAGTCGGGGGTCGCGAAGTCGGGCTCGCCCGCGCCGAAGCCGATGACCGGCTCGCCGGCCTCCTTCAGTTCTTTGGCCTTCGCGCTGACGGCCAGGGTCGCCGAGGGCTGGATCGCGGTGATGAGTCGGGACAGTTCGGTGTTCACGATCCGACAGTGTCGCATCTCCCGGGCGCGACGACGACCGCATATCGCCGCGGCCGACCCAACCCGGTTCCGATCGCCGTCCCCAGGCGCCATAGTTGAGGCGTGACCGACACGAACATCACCATTCCGCCCTCTCTACTCCCCTCCGACGGCCGCTTCGGCTCGGGCCCGTCCCAGGTCCGCCACGACGCCGTCACCGCACTCGCCGCCATCGCGGACCGCTACCTGGGGACGAGCCACCGTCAGGGGACCGTGCGCGACGTGGTCGGCCGCCTCCGTGACGGACTGACACAGCTGTTCGACCTCCCCGACGGATGGGAGGTCGTCCTCGGCAACGGCGGCACGACCCTGCTGTGGGACGGGCTCACGTTCGGCCTGATCGAGTCCCGCAGCCAGCACCTGGTCTTCGGCGAGTTCTCCTCCAAGTTCGCCACGGCTGTCGCTGCGGCACCGCACCTCGGCGAACCGGAGGTGATCGAGTCGCCGGTCGGGACCCATCCCGCCGCCATCGCCTCCGACGTCGACGTCTACGCGCTCACCCACAACGAGACCTCGACCGGGGTCGCGATGCCCCTCGGACGACCCGACGGTCCCGGACTCGTCGCCGTCGACGCGACATCGGCAGCGGGCGGCCTGCGTTGGGACCCGGCGGCGGTCGACATGTACTACTTCGCTCCACAGAAGTGCTTCGCGGCCGACGGCGGTCTGTGGATCGCGTGCTGCTCACCGGCGGCGGTGGAACGGATCGAACAGATCGCGGCGTCGGACCGTTGGATCCCCGCCGGGCTGGACCTGGGGATCGCACTGGAGAACTCACGCAAGAACCAGACCTACAACACACCGGCGCTCGCGACGATCTTCCTGACCGTGAACCAGATCGAGTGGATGCTCGACAACGGTGGGCTCGAGTTCGCGACCGGTCGCTGTGACGCCTCGGCCGCGAACCTCTACGGCTGGGCGGAACGGACCGCCTACGCGACCCCGTTCGTCACGGATCCGACGAGCCGCAGCCACGTCGTCGGCACCATCGACTTCGACGACTCGGTGGACGCCGCCACGGTCGCCGCGGTGTTGCGGGCCAACGGTGTCGTCGACACCGAGCCGTACCGCAAGCTCGGTCGCAACCAGCTGCGCATCGCGATGTTCCCTGCGATCGACCCCGATGACGTCGCCGCTCTGTGCGCCTGCGTCGACCACATCGTCGCCGAGCTGTGAGCGGCGAGGGGGACCTGCGCGGACGCCTCCTCGTCGCGACCCCGCTCATCGCGGATCCGAACTTCGCACGGACGGTCGTCCTGGTGCTCGAACATGACGCCGCCGACGGCGCGATCGCGGTCGTGGTCAACAGACCCAGTGACCTGGAGGTGGCCGAGGCACTCGCCGACTGGCGAGACGTCGTCACCGAGCCCCGGGTCGTCTTCTTCGGCGGACCCGTGTCGCAGGGCTCGGCCATCGCGCTCGCGGAGGCTCCCGGTGTGCACGCCGACTGGTTCAGCCCGGTGGTCGGCCCGCTCGGAATGGTCGACCTCGACGTCGAACCAACCGTGGTCGGACCCTCCGTGACCCGGGCACGGGTCTTCTCGGGCTACGCCGGCTGGGGCACAGGCCAGCTCGAAGCCGAGATCGACGAGGGCTCGTGGTTCGTGGTCGACCCGTCCCCGGACGACGCCCTGGGCACGCGGCGCGACGGGTTGTGGCACGAGGTGCTGCGGCGCCAGCGCGGACGCGTCGCGTGGTTCAGCCAATACCCCGACGACGTCTCGGCCAACTGACGCTGACTTCGAGGCGCGCTAGACGCCTGTTCCCACCGCTGTGCCTATCGCATAGGTCACGACGGCGGCGCCGGAGGCGATCAGGACCTGGCGGCCCGACGACCAGAAGACCGAGCGGCCGGTGAAACGTGCCAGGGCGGCGCCTACCCCGGCGGCGCCGATCACGGCGAGCACGATCGACGCGACGACCGCACCGCCACCACCGCCGAAGAACCACGGGAACAGCGGCAGGAGCGCTCCGACGCAGAAGGCCAGGAACGACGAGACGGCGGCGAGCCACGGCGAGCCGAGTTCGTTGGGGTCGATGCCCATCTCCTCGCGCGCATGGACCTCGAGCGCCTGTTCGGGATCCTCCATCAGGCCTTCGGCCATCTCCCGGGCGACGTCGGCGTCGACGCCTCGCTGCTCGTAGGTCTTCGCGAGCTCCGCGATCTCGTGGTGGGGGTTCCGGCGGTGCTCGCGGCGTTCGACTTCGAGCTCACGTTCGACGAGCTCGCGCTGGGCCCTCATGGACACGTACTCACCCGCGGCCATCGAGACCGCACCGGCGATCAGCCCGGCGACCCCGGCGAGGCGCACGAATCCCTGTGCATCGTCCGCGCCGGCGATTCCCAGCACGAGCGAGGCGTTGGAGACCAACCCGTCGGACACCCCGAACACGGCGGCACGCGCCATCCCCGAGTTGAGGTTGCGGTGGTCGTCGTGGTGGACGTGCGCGCCCTGTCCCTCACCTGCGCCTCCTGCTGCGGCCTGATCCCGGGTCTCGTCGCTCATCGTGTGACAAACCTACCCAGCCCCGCCGACGGTCGGCGGACCGGCGGGTCCGCCAGTGCCGGCCTCAGACGAGGAGCTCGATGCGCGCGACTGTCACCGCCGATCCGACGAGCTCCACCCGTTCCCCCAGCTCACGCACCAGGAGACGCCCACCGCGGGCCGATGCCTGGTGGGCCCGGATCTCCCCCCGCCCCAGACGGCGCGCCCAGAACGGACCTATGACGCAGTGCGCCGAACCGGTGACCGGATCCTCGTCCACGCCGACCGCCGGCCCGAAGAAGCGCGACGTCACGTCGGCCTCGACGCCACCCTCGGCGGAGACGATGACGCCACGCGGTACGCGGCCCGCCACGGTGAGGCGGCCGAGGGCTGCGATGTCGGGGGCGAGAGCCGTGACCGTCGAGGCGTCGGCGAGGACGACGAAGAGATCGTCACCACCGGTGTGGACCTCTACAGGGTCCACGCCGAGCGCATCGACGAGACCCGCCGGTGGTTCGATCTCCACCGCAGGAAGCGCGGGGAAGTCCAGGACGATCCCTGCCGCCTCGCGCCGGGCCCTCAGCTCGCCGCTGCGGGTGGCGAATCGCAAGGTGTCGGCGTCGTGGCCGAGCTCGTTCCACAGCACATGGGCCGCGGCGAGCGTGGCGTGTCCACAGAGGTCCACCTCGGTCGCAGGCGTGAACCACCGCAGCGAGGCGACCCCGTCAGCGGCCGTGCCCGGCACCACGAAAGCCGTCTCCGAGAGATTCATCTCCGAGGCGATCGCCTGTCGCATCACGTCATCGACGTCGAGAGCTCCGACGGCCACCGCCGCCGGGTTCCCCGCGAAAGGTCGGTCACAGAACGCGTCGACCTGCCAGAGTTCGATCATCGCCTCATTGTGGCCGGTCAGCGACGACGGTGGCGGGGGGTTCTTCTCCGACGCCGGCCGCGGCCGGCCTCACGGTCACGTTCGACGATCGCCTCGGCCTGTTCGGCGAGTTCATCGCGCAGAGCCCGGAACCGGTCGACCCTGCCGGCGTCGAGTTCGCCGGACTCGACCGCGGCGCGCACGGCGCACCCGGGTTCGGTCTCGTGGCCGCAGTCGCGGAAGCGACACGCGGCGGCCACCCCGCTGACATCGTCGTAGACGGTGTGGAGAGCCGCCTCGGCGTCCCAGAGGCCCACGGCACGGATCCCGGGCGTATCGACCACGACACCACCCGACGGCACCACCACGAGATCACGCGTCGTCGTGGTGTGGCGGCCCTTGGCATCGACATCGCGGACGTCAGCCGTGTCCTGGATGTCCTCGCCGACGAGGCGGTTCACCAGGGTCGACTTCCCCACGCCGGAGGGGCCCAGCAGCGCCATCGTGCGCGCCGGGGCGAGGAGACGGTGCAACTGCTCCAACCCCCCGTCGTGGCCCTGACCCACGGCGATGACGGTGTCCGCCACCCCCTCGAGGGACGCCACGAGCGACTCGAGGTCGTCGACGAGGTCGGTCTTGGTCAACACGACCATCTGCTCGGCGTCGGCATCGGCCGCGATGACGAGGAAACGTTCGATGCGCCCCAGGCTGATGGGACGGTCGAGGCCGTGCACCACTCCGACGACGTCGACGTTCGCGGCGAGAACCTGCTCGGTCACGGCCTCAGCCGGGTCCCGCCGCACCAGTGCCCTGCGGCGGGGCAGGATGGTGTCGACCACGGCGCCCATGTCGGGATCGTCGCTGACGATCACCCAGTCCCCTGTCACGGGCGCGACCGCATCCTGGGAGCGCAACTCGTCCGACGCCGCCGTGACGGTGCCACCCTGTGTCACGACCACGCACTCGCCGCGCTCGACCCGACCGACCCGCCCGACCGTGCCCGACCCGTCACCGTGGGAGGCGGCGAGAGCCGCCCACTCGTCGTCATAGCCGAGGGTGGTGAGGTCGATCGGCGTCATCGCCCTGCGACGGTAGTCGGGAACCTCGCGACGGTGGTCGGGAACCATGCGGCCGTCCCCGGCGTTGATCCACTACGAACCACACCACGGTCGTGCGCCCCGCGACGGCCGATCCGACACCGGGACCCACCAGATGACCACCGTCACCGCACAACCGACCGACACCGAACCTGGCGCCTCGCCCCCGCCGAGCAGACTCGACCGGCCGCTCGCGGCCGTCGCCGGGATTCTCGGTGCGGGCGTCGCACTCTCCGTCGGTGAGCTGTTCTCGGGGTTCTCGGAGAGCGTGCCGTCGCTCGTGGTCGGTGTGGCAGAGGCCGTGGTGGACTCGAAGAACGTCCCCACCTGGGTCCGCCGGTGGAGTATCGACACTCTCGGGACCTCTCAGAAGCCGGCGCTGATCGCAGGCGTGACGGTGGTCTCGGTCCTGCTCGGCGCGGTGGTCGGCATCCTCGCCCGGAAACCGGCACGCCGCTGGATCGTGCCCGTCGTCTTCGCCCTGTTCGCGCTCATCGGCGCGATCGCGTCGTCGGACAACCCGCTCATCTCCGACGGGTGGGCCTGGACCACTGCGATCGTCGCCGCCGTGGCGGGGGCAGCCACCCTGCACCTGCTCCTCGAGGCCCTCGCCCGGCGCTCCCCCACGTGGGGCGACACGAAGGGCATCGCGGCGGCCGTGTCGGAACGCCGCTGGTTCCTGGGCCTCGCCGGGGGCACCGCCCTCACCGCCCTGTTCGCCTCCGGCCTCGGCTCACTGCTGCGCGGACGTGGCGATGTCGGCGCCGCCCGCCAGGAGGTCGCCGCCCGACTCGGTTCGTCCACCGACGTCGCATCCGCACCGCTGCCCGGAAGCTTCGACGACCTCGACGGGATCTCGACGCTCGTAACCCCCAACGACGACTTCTACCGGATCGACACGGCACTGAGCGTGCCGCAGGTCGACCCGGCCAACTGGCGTCTGTCGATCACAGGGATGGTGGAGGAGCCCTTCGAGATCAGCTTCGACGAGCTGGTGGCGATGGACTTCGTGACGGAACCGGTGACCCTGTCGTGCGTCTCGAACGAGGTGGGCGGTCGCCTCGTCGGGAACGCCGTGTGGCAGGGCGTCCCCCTGGCGGACCTCTTGGACCGCGCCGGCGTCCGCGACGGGGCCACGCAGGTGGTCGGGCGGTCGGTGGACGGCTGGACCGCCGGGTTCCCGACGGAGGTCGCCACCGACGGACGGGTCGCGATGGTCGCTGTGACCATGAACGGCGAACCCCTCCCCGTGAAGCACGGGTTCCCGGCCCGCCTCGTCGTCGCAGGGCTCTACGGCTACGTCTCGGCGACGAAGTGGCTGAGCGAGATCGAACTGACGACCCTCGAGGACTTCGACGGCTACTGGGTGCCACGCGGCTGGTCCAAGTTCGGGCCGATCAAGACCCAGTCACGGATCGACGTGCCCCGCAACGGGCGCGATCTCGTGGCCGGGGCCCAGCCGATCGCCGGTGTGGCCTGGGCGCCGAGTCGCTCCGTCGAGAAGGTCGAGGTCCAGGTGGACGACGGGCCGTGGCGCGAGGCGGAACTGTCCGAAGAGCTGTCGGACAACTCGTGGCGCCAGTGGATGCTGGCCTGGGACGCGACGCCGGGCGACCACCGCATCCGGGTGCGCGCCACCGACGGCGACGGCGACACCCAGATCGAGGATCGTTCCAGCCCCGCCCCGGACGGCGCGACCGGCTGGCACACCGTCTCGGTCAGCGTCGCCTGAGCGCCGGTCAGTCCCCCAGGTCCACCTCGACGTCGAGGGTGATGGAGATCGCGTTGCCCACCACGACGGCGCCGGCGGTGCCCGGAGCCGGGACCTGGTACTGATCGACACCGAAGTCACGGCGGTCGACAGTGGCGGTCGCCTCGAAGGTCGCCTTGCGCATCCCACCGAAGGGGTGCTCTGCGGCACCGACGAACCGCGTGGCCAGGTCCACCGGCCGCGTCACGCCCCGGATGGTGAGGTCACCGGTGATCGTCCAAAGGTCCGCCTCCCCGGGCGCCACCGCCGTGGACGTGAACGTGATGGTCGGGAAGTCCTCGACACCGAGCATCTCCCGGGCCGCCTCGTCGGTCCCCGGATGGCCGGTGCGAACGGTGGCCGCCGGAATGGTGATGGTGGCGCTCGACCCGGTGGGATCCTCGGCGATGACGACGGTGCCCTCCACGTCGGCGAAGTCGCCCCGCATCCGGGTCAACAGCCGCCGCACCACGAAGGCCACACGCGTGAAACCGGGATCTATCTCCCACCGACCGGGCGCGGGTACCGGCCGGCCGTCGACCACTCTCGTGAGGGCGGCCTCGTCGCTCATTTGGGTGGAAACCGCAGAGCCGCGTCCAGACGGATGCACTCGCCGTTGAGATAGGCGTTCTCCGCGATCTGGCGCACGAGCAGACCGTACTCAGCAGGCTCCCCGAAGCGCTTCGGGTGCACGACGTTGGCCACGAGTCCGGCCCGCACTTCTTCGCTCGCGGTCATCATGAGATCGGTGTTCATGATCCCCGGCGCGATGCAGTTGACCCTGATCCCGATCGGCGCCAGATCCCGGGCCATCGGCAGGCTCATCCCGATGATCGCCGCCTTGGACGACGAGTAGGCGATCTGACCGGTCTGGCCCTCGTAGCCCGCCACCGACGCCGTATTGACGATGACGCCGCGTTCGCCACCGTCGTCGGGGTCGTTGGCCGCCATGCGGGCCGCGCCGAGACGTGCGACGTTGAAGGTTCCGATCTGGTTCACCTCGATCACCTGGCGGTAGCGATCGAGGTCGTGGGGGTGACCGTCGCGGTTCACGGTCCGCTCGGCCCAGCCGATGCCCACGACGTTCACGACCAGCGAGAGCGTCCCCAGCGCCTCGGCCGCGTCGCACGCGGCGCCCACATCTTCGTCGGCGCCGACGTCTCCGGCCACGGCGACCGCAGCGGACCCGATCTCGGAGACCAGGGCCGCGGACCGCTCCGTGTCACGGTCGAAGACCACGACGGACATCCCGGCCGAGACGAGTTCACGAACCGCGGCGGCGCCGAGACCGCCTGCGCCACCCGAGACCAGCGCGCTGCGCCCTGCGAGTTCCATCCCCGATCACACCCCTCTCCGCACCGCGTCCCGGTGCGACCTTCGTGGGTGCAGAGTGTGGCAGGTCAGCGGATGTGGCTGCTCATCAGCCGCACCTCGGAACCCTTGCCCCACCGGCGGCGGATGGCGACCAGACTGCGCAACATGGCCATGCCGTCGCGCACGGGGCGTACCTTCGACTCACCCCGGTGGTGCCACGTGACCGGGACCTCGATCACCTTGTGGCCATAGAGTTCCGCGACCCGCAGGACCTCGACGTCGAACGCGAAACCTTCTGACTTGACGTGCGGGAATATCTGGGCTGCCGCCATCCGCCGGAAGATCTTCATCCCACACTGCGTGTCACTCATGGACGCGAGGCCCATCGACCGGGCGGCGAGGTTGAAGCATCGGCCGAGGGTGCGGCGTAGCACGGGCTGGGGGTCGGGAAGTTCGGAGTCGGGGTGGCGACGTGAACCGACCGCTATCGGCGCTCCTGCGGACTCCATCATCGACATCGCGCGGGCGAGGTCCTCGAAGGTGACCGCGAGGTCCGCGTCGAGAAACGCGACGAAGTCGCCGGTCGCCTGACGCATCCCCGTCGCAACGGCGGCGCCCTTCCCACGGTTGTGATCATGGGAGATGACGCGGTGTGGCACCTCGCAGTCGACAAGGCCACCGTCGAGCATGCGGACCGTGCGGTCCGTGGAGCCGTCATCGACGAGGATCAGTTCGGCCGCACCGAAGGGGGTGTCCCAACGACGGGCCGCGTCGCAGAGCGCGGGAACCCTGCGCTCCTCGTTGTACAGCGGGACCACGACGCTCAGCGCCGGGGCCACCGGACGTTTCGCCGGCGGCGGTGTCAGGCTCTCGTCCCCGGTGGAGACCGGCCAGTCGAGCGGCAGCGTCATCGCCATAGTTCTCAATCGGCATCGTGCCGCCCGCATTTAGTGCCCATGAGTCGCCCGACTCAACTTGAATCGCGGGGCCGTGGGGCCGATTGGAGCGTCATGACGACGACGAGTCTTCCCGTGAAGACGCGCCCCGCACTCACCGCGCAGAGACTCGGCGCCTTTGCGATCGGCACCCTCGTGGTCGGGATGTCGCTGCGCCCCACGGTCGACCCCGACCTCTGGTGGCATCTCCCGACGGGAGAGCTGATCCTCTCGGGCGGCTGGCCCGACAGCGACGTCTTCTCCCACAGCGTGCCCGGCCGCGAATGGGTCACCCACGAATGGCTGTCGCAGGTCGTGATGGAACTCGTGCACCGCGCGGGGGGATTCGTCGGGCTGATGGTCTTCTTCGGCATCATCGGCCTTGCGATCTGCGGCATCGTCTACCGCACGAGCCGCATGGTCGGGGCGGGGCCGCTCATGGCGGCGGCGTTCACCTACCTCGTCGCCCGCACCTCGCTGGTCGCCTGGGGGGCCCGTCCGCAGTTGTTCAACGTGTTGCTCGCCGCCACGACGGTGTGGTTGATCGAGTCGGTACGGCGTGGGCGCGTGCCCGCTTCGCGGCTGACGCTGCTCGTCCCGCTCGCCGTCGTCTGGGCGAATCTCCACAGCGGCTTCTACGCCGGCGTGGCGATCGTGGGCACGTACGCCATCGGGGATCTCATCGACGCGCGCTTCGCCGCCACGGGCTCCCGATTCGACATAGCGACAGCGAAACGTCTGCTCGGCATCGCCGGGGCCATGCTCGTCGTCGCCGTCGTCAATCCCAGCGGTCCGCGTCTGTGGCTCTACCCGTTCGAGACGCTCGGGAGCGACGCTCAGCAGGAACTGATCAGGGAGTGGCTCGCGCCAGACCTCGGCGAGAGAATGTGGTGGCCCTTCGCGCTGATGCTCGTGGCCGGACTCGTCGGCTTCGCCTACAGCAGCCTGCGGGTGACGGCGACCGACCTGTTCCTCTTCGTCGGGACGGCCGCCGCGGGCCTCACCTCGCTGCGCCACATCTCGCTGTTCGCAGTGATCGCGGCACCAGCCGTCCTGCGGCACCTCGTGTCGGCGCTGGAACGGACCCCCGCCGGCCCGACGGCGACAGGCGAGCGCGACCTCACCTTCCGGTCGCGGGGTCTCGTCGTCATCCTGGTGGCCGGATTGTGCGCCGCGACGGCCATCTCCGTCGTCCGGAACGTCGCAGCCAACGACGACGCCATCGACGCCAACCTTCCGGTGACCGCCGTGGACGTCGCCGTCGCCACCGGACTCGACTCGGGCAACGTCTTCAACACCTACAGCTACGGCGGATACCTCGTGTGGCGCGACATCGACGTCTTCATCGACGGCCGGGCCGACGTGTACGGGGCCGACATGTTGAGGGCCCACCACGAGGTGTCCGCCGGCGGGTCCTCGTGGGCCACGATCCTCGACGACTTCGACATCTCGTGGACCCTCGTGAAACCCGACACCGCCGTCGTCAGTCTGCTGGACCTCTCCGGAGACTGGGAACGCGTCTACACCGACGACATCGCCGTCATCCACCAGCGGGTGGACTGATCCCCGCCGCGGGTCGGGCCTGCGCTCTCACGGCCCCCGGTCTTCGAGGTCCTCGATCGTCGTCGGCCAGTCGTCCTTCAACAGCCGTGAGAGCGACCGGTCGGCGAGGATCCGCCCCTCGGTCTGACACGCCGGGCAGTAGTTGACCTCGTTGCTGGCGTAGACGATCCGCTGGACCGTCGTCCCGCACAGCCCGCACGGCTCACCGTGACGACCGTGGACCGCCATCTCGGGTCGGAAGGCGGTCACCTTCGAGGGGAAACCCTCGCCGACCTCGGCGCGCAGGCGATCGGTCCACTCCTCGAGGGTGGCGACCACCGCGCCGTGGAGCCGGGCAGCCTCGGCGTCGTCGAGTTGACCCGTGCGACGCACCGGTGACAGGCCGGCCCGCACGAGGATCTCGTCGGAGTAGGCGTTGCCTATCCCCGAGAAGATCGTCGGATCGGTCAGAGCCCGCTTCAGGGTGCGGTTCCGGGCACGGAGCACCTCTGCGAACGTCGTCGCGTCGACCTCGAGTGGCTCTGCGCCGCCCCGGTCGTGGTCCGCGGCGAGCTGGTCGGATCCGGCCACGACCCAGATCGACGCCCGCTTCTTCTTCGACGCCTCCGTCAGGACGAGTGACCCCGTGGCGAAGTCGAACACGGCGAGGCCGTTGCGGCCGGCCTTCGCGCCCCTGTCCCGCCAGTGGAGGCGACCCGAGACCATGAGATGGATGACACAGAAGAGGTCGTCACCGAAGTCGAACACGAGCCGCTTCCCCAACCGACGGGTCCCCGCGACGACCCGGCCCTCGATGGCTCCCAACGGCGGATCGAAGGACTTCAGAGCCGAGATGCCGCTCACCCGCACCTTGTCCAGGGTGTGCCCGACGACATGGCGCTCGAGGGCTTCCAGGTAGACGACGACGTCGGGCAGTTCGGGCACCGCCCCATTGTCGCAGCGATCGGCGATGCGCCCCGACGCCGCGGAGCGGACTAGATGGCAGCGCCGCCGGCGAGGGCCGTACGGGCCGCCTCGATGGCCATGGGTACGACGCTGTCGACGAGAACCGAGGTCGCAACGGCGTCGGTCGTCAGCACGCGCATCGCGACGACCATCCGGTCGATGAGAATCCGTACCTCGGCGACCGAGTCGACAAGGTGGATCTCGCCGTCGATCCGGCCGGGGGTGTCGGAGCGGAAGACGGCGATCTCGACGTCGTCAGGAACCGCGACCCCGACCTCGGCGCGGGTCAGGACCACGTCGTCGTACACGAGACCCTCGATCTGGGCTTCGTCGATCTCATAGGTGACGAGGTAGAGATTGCGCACACACGTCATCGCCGTGGCGCTCGACTCGGTCACGAACCAGGCCGCCGCCGCGGTGGGCGTGTCGAAGAGTCGGGTCCAGATCTGCACGTTGGACGTCTGGCGCTGGTCGCCGTACCAGGCACCCGCGAGGGCCACATGGTCGCTCTCCTTGGTGAGGTCGACGAGCACCCGACACGACCTGATGGTGTCGTAGCTCCGGACGGTGCCGTCCACCTCTGACGCGGGGTCGAACGACGACGTCCACCAGTCCTCGCCCAGATCGACGGCGGCCGGGAGGGCCGTGGCGACGATGCTCCCGTCGCGAAGGGCCCGCTGCTGTTCGGTGAGGTCGTCCGTCCCGTCGCGCGATGTGCCGTCGACCGCTGCGTCCCCGAGGCCGTCGACGGAATCGTCACCCGTCGGTCCCGAGCCGCGGTCGCCCTCGGCGGGCGCGGCGATGCCGTTCGCCTCGAGAACGGCCTGGCGCCGCTCGTGGCTGTCGCTGAACGACGCGAGTTGTTCGTCGAGGTCGTCGGGGTATCCCCCCGAGCACGCCGCGGCCGCGATGGCGACGACCAGCGCCACCACGACAGCCGTCCTGGATCTGGTCGAGCTGGTCCTCACCTTGTCAACTGTCGGCCGATTCGGGTCGGTCTTTGAGCGATTCCTGCCTCCGACGGCCGTCATGGGGGACCTCGGACCGGTTCGCGACTCACGGTTCGGGCGAAGTTGCCGATACTGCAGAGGTGACTCGAAGTCGCCGGATGTTCCTGTCGGTCGCGATCGTCGCCGTGGCGGCGGCGTACTCCGTCCTCGCGCTCCAACTCCTGGGCGACGACTCCCCCGGCGCCGAGATCCCGTACTCGGTGTTCCGTGAGGAGGTTGCCAGCGGCAACGTGGTTCGCGTCGAGACCAGCGGCGACAGCGTCAGCGGCGTATTCGTCTCGCCCGTCGACGCCGGGGACGACGGGACGGTCCTCGAGTTCACCACCGTGCGTCCCAGCTTCGCCGACGACGACCTCCTGGGTGATCTGGTGGACCAGGGCGTCGAGGTCGAGGCCCGGGTTCCCTCGAACCGCAACCCCCTGTGGCAACAGCTCCTGTTGACGCTCGTCCCCGTCGTTCTGCTCGTGTCCGTGCTCGTCTGGATCTTCAGCCGCTCCTCGATGGGGATGCGCTTCGGGCGATCCGACGCCCAGGCATGGGACGGACGCGGCCGATCCACCACGTTCGACGACGTCGCCGGCATCGACGAGGCGAAGGCCGAGCTCGTAGAGCTCGTCGACTTCCTCCGCAACCCTGAGCGCTACAGCCGGCTCGGCGCCGACGTCCCGCGTGGGGTGCTGCTGTCGGGCCCACCTGGCACCGGCAAGACCCTCCTCGCGCGTGCCGTCGCAGGCGAGGCCGGCGTGCCCTTCTTCTCGATGTCCGCGTCGGAGTTCACCGAGATGCTGGTCGGCGTGGGAGCGAGCCGGGTCCGCAGCCTGTTCCGAAAGGCCAAGGAGGCTGCTCCGGCGATCATCTTCATCGACGAACTCGACGCCATCGGCCGCGCCCGCGCGGCCCAGGGCTCCTCCGGTGAACGTGAGGGTGAGACGACGCTCAACCAGATCCTGACCGAGATGGACGGCTTCTCGAACACCGACGGCGTGATCGTCATCGGCGCCACGAACCGTCCCGACGTGCTGGACAGCGCGTTGCGGCGGCCCGGCCGCTTCGATCGCCACGTCGTCGTCAGCCCACCGGACCTCGCCGGGCGCAGGGCGATTCTCGAGCTCCACACCCGCGAGGTGCCACTGGCCGCCGACGTGGATCTCCAACGTGTCGCAGCGACGACCCCCGGCATGGCGGGGGCCGATCTGCGCAATCTCGTGAACGAGGCTGCCATCACCGCGGCCCGCGACGACCGCGACCGGGTCCGCGGCGACGACTTCCTGCGCTCCCTCGAGAAGATCGTCCTCGGTACCGAACGCGCCGTGGTCATCACCCCCGTGGAACGACGCCGCACCGCCTACCACGAGGCCGGGCACGCCCTCGTGGGGATGCTGCAACCGGGTGCCGACCCCGTCCGCAAGATCTCCATCATCCCCCGCGGTCGCTCCCTGGGAGTGACCTACCAGAGCCCCGACAGCGACCGCTACGTCTTCACGGAGGCCTACCTCCGCGGTCGGATGATGGGCCTCCTCGGTGGGCGGGCGGCCGAGCAACTCGTCTTCGACGAGGTGACGACCGGCGCCGAGGACGATCTCGAACACGTCACCCGTCTCGCCCGGATGATGGTGGCACGGTGGGGCATGTCGAGTGAGATCGGGCCGGTCAGCCACCCGGTCGACGCGGAGCTCTCCGACCCGGCCACGGCTGCCGTGAGGCGCATCATCACCGAGTGCTACGAGGCGGCCCATGGCCTGTTGGCGCGGAACCGCGACCGCCTCGACCGGCTGGCTGAAGCTCTCCTCGCGGCGGAGACCCTCGACCAGGACGCCGCCTACGAGGTGGCCGGCGTGGTCGACGAGATCCCCGACGATGCGATGGTCGTCGTCGTCGACCCCTGACCCGCTGGCGACGATTGCCCTCTCGGTACCGCGTGGCTCCCGTTAGGGTGCGGGTGTGATCAGTGAAGAACGACTTGCCGTGTACCTCGACTACGAGAACCTCGCGATCGGTGCGCGCGAGAACCTCGGCCGTGCTTTCGACTACGGGCCCGTGGCCGACGCGATGGCCGAACGTGGCCGGGTGGTGGTGCGGCGGGCCTACGCCGACTGGTCCTATTTCAGCGAGGACCGCCGGGCGCTGACCCGCCAGCACGTCGAACTGCTCGAGATCCCCCAGAAGATGGGTGGCGCCCGCAAGAACGCCGCCGACATCAAGCTCGCGGTGGATGCCCTCGAGCTGGCATTCGAGCGTTCCTACGTGACCACCTTCGTGATCGGCACCGGCGACAGCGACTTCACCCCCCTGGTGCACAAGCTGCGTGAGCTCGACAAGCGGGTGATCGGCTTCGGCATCTCGGGTTCGACCTCGAAACTGCTTCCACCGGCGTGTGACGAGTTCCTGTTCTACGAGCGCCTGATAGGCGACGACGGCGGCGGCCGCGAACGCGCCAGCCGGTCCAAGGACCAGGGCGACGGCGAGGAGACGACGACCCGGGCCGAGCCGGCCGACGTCGCGGTGCAGGTCGTCCGCACCCTCACGGGTCTGGTCCAGGCGAGCGACGGCAGCACCATCCGGTCCTCCTCGCTCAAGCGTGCGCTCCTCCGCAAGGACCCGACGTTCTCCGAGGCCGACCACGGGTACCGGGCGTTCGGCGAGCTCCTGCGCGCGCTCGAGAGCGAGGGCGTGGTCGAACTCGACGGCTCCGGGGACCCGCTCGTTCGTCTGCCCGACACCAGCGACGCGGAGGCCTCGGCGATGGCTCTCCTCGCCGAGGTGGTCGCGGAGTCCGGGTCGGCGCAGCTCTCGGGACTCAAGGACATCCTCAAGAGCCGGGACCGCAGCTTCGACGAGCGCCGGCTCGGCTACGGGGGCTTCCTGCAGTTCACCAAGGCGGCCCGCTCCCGTGGGCTGATCGAGCTCGAGTGGGACGACGACGCGTCGGACTACATCCTCACGGTCAACGGCTGACCGGGGACGCGGCGCCGTCCCGTCGGCTCAGAAGATCAGCGACTGCACCGACGCCGACGCGGCGACCGCACCGGTACCCGTGTCGATGCGTTCGACCCAGATCTCGCCGGACCGGGACCCCTCTCCCGTCACCTCGTAGCGGGTGACGTCGAGCCACAGGGCATCAGGGTCGGTCAGGATGAAGCTGGCGTCCTCGCACTCGAGCGGAGGCGCACACGGCTCGTAGGTGACCGCCACCTCGCCCGACGCGGGGTCGACCCGCAACAGTGCGCCGTTGTCCTGGCGGTCGACGATCCACACGGCACCGTCGAAGGCCGCGATCTCGGAGTCGCCGACGTCGACGCTGTTCTCCTCGAAAAAGTAGTCACCGTCGCCGATCGTGGGGATCACCGCGGTCACGGTTCCGTCGGTGACGTCGAAGCCGACCAGCGCCTCAGCCAGCACCGTGTCGCCCGCCGACGTCGACAACACGCCGTCGATGCTCACCCAGAACACGCCGTCACCGAGGGTCGTGCCGTTGATGGAACCCCCGTCGACGGCGAGGCTGCGGGCGACGAAGTCCAGATCCTCCGCCGCCGGTGCGGCCCCGGAGCGGCTGATGACCAGCGACCCCAGGTCGACATCCGGTGCGGCTTCGGCGATGACGACACCGGTCGGCACTAGGACCGACGTGGAACCGGTCGCGGGGTCGATCACGGTGAGGCCCGACTCGGTCCAGACGTAGATCATCTCGCCGTCGGTGTGCAGCGCCTGCGGGCGCGACAGCGTCACGCTCGCGACCGGGCCGTCCGGTGAGTCGGGGGACAGACGCAGCAATTCGCCGGTCGACTCGCCGAAGACCTGCGAGTAGACCCATACCTCTCCGTCGATCGCGACCATCGGCCCGTACTCGGTCAGCTCCTCGGCGTCATCGGACTCACGGTCCACCCCGATGCGGGCGACGGTCGAGGTCTCGCCCGTCGCGAGATCGACGCGACCGACGAACGCCTCCGCAGCGAACGACTGGCCTTCCAGAGTCCGGAAGGTCAACACGTATGCCCCTTCACCGTCGGTCACCGGTTCGGTGCCCACGCTCACGCCGTCCATGTCGGCGAACTCGATGGGCGTCCCCTCCGTGGCGTCGGCGCTGACGCCGTACGATCCGAGCCCCGAGACGATGATGACCGCCCCGTCGACAGCTCCGCCGGACGCACCGTCGCCGGCTCCCTGTCCCTGCGTGGACCCGTCGTCGTCGCCGGCCGCGACGTCACCATCGACACCGTCGGCACCGGCGTCGGCTGTGCCGTCGGCCCCTTCTGGTTCGGCGTCGTCGTCGCCCCCACCGCATGCGGCGGCGACGAGGGCCACAGCGAGGAGCATGGCTGTCAGAATTCGGGTCATCGGGGGTCTCCTTGTTCCGGTCGCGGGGCCTGGTCGGGGCGCACGGCCATCGTCATCAGTGTGACGGCACACAGCCGTCCCTCGTCGTCGCTCATGTCGACGTTCCACACGAGGGTAGTTCGCCCACGGTGTCGCAGGGTCCCCAACGCATGTATCGATCCGACAGATATCGGCCGCAGGAGGTTCGTGCTGTAGCCCGCACCGAAGGCATGCAGACCATCGGGATACACCAACCGGGCGGTGGCGACCGACGCGACCGTCTCGGCGATGAGTCCGTACACCCCACCGTGTACGAGTGCCATCGGTTGGCGGATCCGGTCGGTCACCGGCACGACGGCGCGGATCGTCTCGTCGTCGACGGGCTCGAGTTCGATCCCCAGGACCGAAAGGATCGACTTCTCCGGATCCAGCCGCGGCGCCATGTGGCCGAGGCCGAGCGCGTTCCAGTCATCGGTGTTCACGGTGATCGATCCTGCCACAGCGTCGGAGCATCCTCGGACGCGGGAGAGGGGAAGGGCTCGGGGAACCGCGTGCTCTCCGAATACCAGGTCCGGCGCGGCATGTTGACCGGTCGCCGCGCCACCAACCTCACGACGAGTGCAGTCATGCCCTCGAGAAGCCAGAACAGCCCCAGGAAGACCGCCGTCGCCAGCGCCACGGGGAGCACGAAGGCGAAGGTCGGCACGGCGATGACCACGAAGGCCAGCGCAGACGCCGGCCCGCATCGCAGCGGTTCGGTCCAGCGCACTCTGACCCCGCCGAGTCGCACGGCCGCCCACATGATCCAGCGTTGCAGGAAGGGCACACCCAACTCGTTCATCGATCGGCGGAAGATGCCGTCCGCGTCACAGCGGCTGATCCGGCCGGCGTCGGCGAGACCCCAGAGGTGGTCGTGGAGCACGGTCGAACGGGTGAACCGGCCATAGCGGGGGACGAGCCACCACAGCGGCCTCGGAACCGACGCGAAGTCGGTCGTGAATCCGGCGGGGACGCGGAAGGTGTCTGACCGACCGTGGTAGACGAGCTCACGCTCGAGTCGCCAACGGTTGTCATCGACCTGGCTGACGGTGAGTCGGGTGTCGTCGTCGAAGGGCACGGGCCGCCTCCTCGGTCGGGTTCCCACAGTTTCCCCCGACGACGACGGGGGTACGATCCGCGCGTCGCGACACGTGTCGCGTCCGCCGAGTCGACCCGGGCCCCGCAGCCTGGCAACCTGGTCGAACGGAGACGTCAACGACGAGGAGGTCACGTCTTGGGATCGGAAGGTCTGCACGAAGAGCGTTCCGGGCTCCCCGAGACCGTGATCGATCGCCACCGGGCGATCGTTTCACTCATGGAGGAACTCGAGGCGGTCGACTGGTACGACCAGCGGGTCGCCGCCACCGCGGACCCCGCTCTGGCCGAGATCCTCGCCCACAACCGTGACGAGGAGAAGGAACACGCCGCGATGAACCTCGAGTGGCTGCGGCGCAACGATGCCGGCTTCGACGAGGTCCTCCGCACGTATCTGTTCACCGATCGCCCCGTCACCGAGGTCGAGGACCACGCCACCGGCGGCGCTGACGCTGACGGCGACGGTGACGGCGACGGACATGACGAGGCAGACGCACCCCGCGCTGACCTCGGTATCGGAAGCCTGCGAGGAGAGGAGTCACTGTGAACTGGCTGCTACGAGAGAGAGCCCCCATCGACGACGAGGCCTGGGGGGCGGTCGACGAAGAAGTGAGTTCGGCTCTGAGGCTCTTCCTCAGCGCCCGCCGCCTCGTCTCGTTCTCGGGCCCACACGGCTGGGACCACGCCGCCGTCGGCACCGGTCGGGTCTCGCCGCTGGGCGGATCGCCGGTGGAGGGCGTGACCGTTTCGTCGCGCGACGTCCAACGGATGGTCGAGCTACGCGCCGCATTCAGCCTCCAGCTCACCGAGCTCGAAGCCATCTCCCGGGGAGCGATCGCGCCGGATCTGGC
Organism: Acidimicrobiales bacterium; assembly: GCA_040219085.1. Taxonomy (NCBI): domain Bacteria; kingdom Bacillati; phylum Actinomycetota; class Acidimicrobiia; order Acidimicrobiales; species Acidimicrobiales bacterium. The sequence continues at coordinate 39,129 of JAVJTC010000033.1, read as the reverse complement.
CCCGGCCCAGAAGGCCGCCCGACTGATCGCAGAGGCCGAAGACCGGCTCGTCTACGACGGATCCGACGACGCGGGCATCGCCGGTCTGGTCACCGCTTCACCCCACGAGCCCATCACCCTCGACGACGACTTCGGGGCATACCCGAACAAGGTCGCCCTGGCCGTGGCCGCAATGCGTGAGGCCGGCGTCGACGGCCCCTACGGCATCGCACTCGGCCCGCGCTGTCACCGCGGCGTGATCGCAACGACCCAGCACGGCGGCTATCCGGTGCTCGAACACATCAAGTTGATCCTCGGCGGCCCGGTCGTGTGGGCCCCGATGGTCGACGGCGCGGTGGTCGTCGCGATGGACGGCGACCAGAAGATCGTCTGCGGCCAGGACCATTCGGTCGGCTTCGGTGGGCACACGTCCGACAGCGTCGAGCTGTACATCACCGAGTCCCTCACCGTCGTCAACCCCGCACCGGAGCAGGCGATCGCCCTGCGCTACGACGACTGAAATGCCGGCGTCGACCGCTCGCGAGGTGGTGGACCGGTTTCTCGGGGCCGTGGAGTCGCGCGACGTGGACGCGGTGGCGGAGTGCTTCGCCCCCGACGCGACGTACCAGAACGTCCCCCATCCGCCCTACGAGGGCCGTGAGGCCATCCGCGAGCTATTCGGCCGCGCGCTCGGCCGGTGCGACAAGGTCCGCTGGGACATCGTCACCGAATCCGACGGCGAGGACCGGGTGTGGCTCGAACGCGTCGACCGGTTCTGGGTGGCCGGGGTCGAGTACGCGATCGAGTGCAACGGCGTGTGGGATGTCGACGTCGCCACGTCGTCGATCACAGCGGTGCGCGACTACCTCGACTACCACGTGTGGCTCGAGCGATCCGCTCCGATGCGCAACGCCTGAAGTCGCCGGGGCTCAGCTGAACAGGACCGGGTAGCGCCCCCACCACTTGCGGGTGGTGGTCTCGTCCTGGGTGGGAGGATCCTGAGGATCACGGCGCGCACCGCGCTGCAACAGCCCTTCGACGATGAGGGCGACGCTGCCCAACAGGACCGACTTGGCACCGTCGGGGTCCGGCGGAATCCCGCCGTCGAGCTCCATGCCGATGCAGGCGTGACGCCCACCGCCGAAGCTGTGACCCCACGGCTGCACGTCATCACGGAAGCTCCGGTCGGGGTTGAACGCCGCAGCGTCCTCACCGAACACCGCTGTGTCGCGATTCCCCGACATCAGGTCCAGGGTCACCGTGTCCCCCGGCTCGAGGTGCAGTCCCCACGAGAAGTCGATGGGCTCGATCGCCTCACGCATCGCGACCGGGCTGGCCGGATGGAGCCGCATGGACTCGTGCACGCACCGTTGCAGCAGCAACTCGTCGCCGAGGAGCTGGTCGGCCCGCCCGGGATCGGCATCGAGCCACTCGAAGATCTCGTGGACGGCGTGGGTCGAGGCGGCCGCAGTGGAATGCATCCCGGCCAGCATGTAGAACGCGACCTCGCGGCGGATCACGTCACGGCTCAGGTCGAGGTTGTCCTGATTGCGCATCAGGATCATCAACACGTCCGGCGGCAGATCGCTCTCCGCCACCTCGCCGGCCTCCAGGCCCTCCAGCAGGCGCTCGCGCCGGGCTATCGACGGCGCCAGGAACTCCTCGTCCCACGCCTCGAGTGCGGTCGCGACCTCGGCTGTGAGCTCCTCGGGGTCCCGGGTGCTGTGAACCGCGGTGGCCCCCTCGGAGAACTTCACCGCATACCGGAAGATCCGGTCGGTCTCTTCGGGCGTACCCTCCACCCGGTCCACTCCGGCCGCCATCGCCGTCAGGTTCACGACGATCCGTCGGGAGAGCGGCACGACGTCTCCTTCACCCTGGGCCTGCGCGGGATCGAGCACCTCCTTGATCGCGCCGGGCATGAGCTCGCTCTCGTAGAACTCGAACGTCTCACGCCGGAACAGGCGATTCTCGAGGCGCCGGCGCTGCCGGTGGTCGTCGCCCCACAGCGTGAGGAGCGTGTCGGCCATCACCACGCCCCCGGCGTCGTAGAGCGCCTGCTTCAGGGCCTTCTGGCGGTAGGCCTCGCGGATGTGGTCGTACTCGGTGAGAACATGGTCGGCCATCGGTCTCTCCCCCAGGTCGGCCCGGTCGACCTAGCGTTGCACAGCGCAACACGTCGAAGGTCCGTCTCCATCTTGGCAGAGGACAGCGACGACCGACAGACCGCGACGACCGACAGACAGCGAACCCAGGAGGCACCAGTGCTCGATCCGACCGGCCGGGTGGCGATGATCTCGGGCGCGAACCGGGGGCTCGGGTTGGCAATCAGCCGCCGTCTGTCAGCCGAGGGCTACCTCCTCAGCCTGGGAGCCCGGGACCTCGACGCGTTGGCGGCGGCGACAGCCGATTTCGACGACGAACGCACGATCCGGCACCGCTACGACGCCCACGACCGCTCGTGTCCCGCGAGCTGGGTCGCGGCGACCGTGGACCGCTTCGGGAGCCTCTCGGCGGTCGTCAACAACGCCGGCGCCGCGGTGGTCGCGCCCCTGGAGGAGACGACGGAGGACCAGCTCGACGAGATGTGGGAAGTGAACGTGAAGGCGCCGCTGCGCACGATCCAGGCGGCGCTCCCCCACCTGCGCGCCGACGGTGAGGGTCGGATCGTGAACGTCGCCTCGATGTCGGGGAAGCGGGTGAAGTCCGGGCGCGCGACCGCCTACGAGATGTCGAAGTTCGCCATGATGGCCCTGTCCGCTTCGGCGCGGTTCGCGGGCTGGGACGACGGCGTCCGCGTGACGGCCCTGTGCCCTTCGTGGATGGCGACGGGAATGGGTGAGGGCTTCGGCATCGACCCCGCGACGATGAGCCAGCCCGAAGACGTCTCCGCGCTGGTGGCGACGGTTCTCAGCCTGCCCAACACCTCCACCGTCCCCGAACTCCTGGTCAACTGCCGCCTGGAACCCTGAGGCCGGACCGTGAGGTCCCAGCACCCGACCGACTGATAGCGTCGCCTCGTGACCACGGGGGATCCAACGGGCTCAGCACTGCGTATCGCGGCGCTCGTCGAGCACGCGCCCGAGGTGGACCAGAACCTGGGAGCATTCCGCGCCGCGGCGACGGCGACGGTTCCGCGGCGGATCGCCGAGCTCTGTCGCCTCCGCATCGCCATGCTCCACGACTGCGCCGCTGAACTCGCCGCCGGCTCCGACGCCGTCTCCTCCGACGAGATGGCCGCGCTCGGCGACTGGCCCGGCTCGGATCACTTCGACGAACGCGACCGGGCCTGTCTCGCCCTAGCCGAGCAGTTCGTGATCGACGTATCGACGACCAACGACGATCAGGTGGCCGCTGTGGCAGCACACATGAACCCCGGTGAGCTCTACGGGTTCATCCACGCACTACTCGCACTCGACGAGTCCCAGAGGCTCCGGGTCGCCACGGAACGCCTCTTCGGGCCCGACCCGGCCACCTCCGGAGGTCCCCCATGACCAGCGCCCGCATCCCTGTCCCCGAGGGTTTCTCGAAACGGACCCTGGGCGCCGCGTACCAACCCGAGATGACCGAGGCGCTCGACCACTACCAGGCGGCGGTCGTGCGCCTACGCGCCATCGACCCCGCGATGACCGAGCTCGTCCGCCTGCGCTGCGCCCGTTATCACGACTGTCACCTCTGAATGTCCATCCGCCTGGCGGTCGCCAGGCACAGCGGACTGAGCGAGGACGAGGTCGCGACGGTGCAGCGTCGCGGTGAGTCCGGCCTCGACGCACGCACAGACGTCGCGCTACGTCTCGCCGACCGGTTCCTCAGCCGACCGGCGGACATCGACGACGAACTGCGAGCGGAGGTGTTCGGCCACTTCACTCCGGCCGAGGTGGTCGAGCTGCTCTGTGACATCGCCAAGTGGAGCACGCAGAAGGCCCACGTCACCCTGCGCGTCGACGACGATCTCTCCCGCGACGGCGAACCGATCTTCTTCGACTTCGACGACGACGGCGAGGTCGCCTGGATGGCTCCCGAGCTCCGCTGACCGGCCCACGACCCCGCCGGGCACATGCGCCGGAGGGCACCGGCGCGTCGGTAGCCTCAGCCTGTGTCCGATGACCCTCACGCCCCGGGCGGCGGCGTGACCCGAGCCGAGCCGGAACCCGGCACGTGGTACAAGCGGCGGTTCACCTGGGAGTGGCTCGGCGAGCTGTGGGCCGCACGCCCGCTGACAGGTTCGCTGGTACGCCGCGAGTTCCAGTCCCGCTACCACCAGACCCGGCTCGGGCTCCTGTGGGCCGTCATCACCCCGGTCCTGCTCCTCGTCGTGTTCGTCTTCGTGTTCAACCGGGTCACGGGCCTAGGCGGGGACTCCGACGCCGACTACGCCGTCTCGACCTACCTCGGACTGCTTCCGTGGACGTTCTTCGCCTCGTCGGTCTCCCGCGGCGGTCAGTCACTCGTCCTCGAGGCGGCGTCGGTCAACAAGGTGCGGGCTCCCCGCGAAGTGTTCCCCCTCACCTACATCGCCATCGCGCTCGTCGACTTCGCGATCGCAGTGGCCCTGCTGCCACTCCTGTTCATCCTGAGCGGCAACTCCCCCGCTCCGGAGAGCTACTGGGTGCTCGTCGCACTGGTCGTCCAGATCGTCTTCACGGTCGGAGTCACCCTGATCGTCGCCGGGGTGGTCGTCTTCATCCGCGACCTCGGTCAGGCACTTCCGCTCATCATCCAGATGGGCCTGTTCGCGACGCCGGTCGCCTACCCGATCGACCTGTCACCGGGCTGGGAGAAGGTCTATTCCGCGGTGAATCCCCTGGTTGCCGTAATCGATACCTATCGTGCCGCCGTCCTCGGAGGCGAAGCCCCGGACTGGGGCCTCCTGTCGATTGCGTCCGCATCGTCGCTGATCCTTCTCACCGGCGGGTACCTCATCTTCAAGCGCCTCGAGCCGGAGATGGCCGATGTCGCGTGAGGGCACGGTACGCATCGACCGACTGTGGAAACGGTTTCGCAAGGATCGACGGTCCGGCAGCCTCATCTACGAGGGCCTCGGCGCCATCCGCGACGCCCGCGGCCGGGGTTACCGCTGGGCGCTGCGCGACATCGACCTCACGTTCGAACCCGGTGAGTCGGTAGGCCTCATCGGACCGAACGGCTCGGGAAAGTCGACCCTGCTCAAGATCATCCACGGTTCGATGTTCCCGACCGCGGGGACCGCGAGGATGTGGGGTCGACCGGGGGCGCTGATCGAGATCCATGCGGGTATCCATCCCCATCTGACCGGACGGGACAACATCTACTTCGCCGGCGCCCTGGTCGGAATGCGCCGCCAGGAGGTCGCGTCGCGTTTCGACGAGATCGTCGAGTTCGCCCAGATCGGCGATGCCCTGGATCGATTCACCAAGCACTACTCCTCGGGCATGCGCATGCGTCTCGGTTTCGCCGCCGCCACCGCGCTTCAGCCTGATGTCCTCCTCGTCGACGAGGTTCTGGCCGTCGGCGACGAGTGGTTCCAACGCCGCAGCATCGACCGCATGCGACGGATGCACAGAGACGGCACGACGATCGTCTACGTGAGCCACGACCTCGACTCCGTCGCCCGCTTCTGCGATCGCACGATTCGACTCGGCGACGGTGTGGTCGTCGACGACGGCCCAACCACCGATGTCATCGAGCGCTACCGCCACGAGGTGTCCGCGGCGGATGCGTCCCCGGTGGACGGTGAAGGCGTGGCAAATGTGACCGTCTCGATCGCGTCGCTCGACGGCGCGCCGCCTCGCTCGAACGGCGCGGCGGTCATGAGGGTCACGATGGTCTCCGACATGGCCCGAGACGCTGCTCTCACGATCGGCTTCGGTCGCGGTGGATCGGAACCGACCGTGGCCCTGAACCACATGGTCCGTCTCGATGCGGGCGACAACGTGCTCACGGCCACCATCGCCTCGCTCCCGCTGGCGGGCGGCGACTACTCGGTCTGGGTCGCCGTCAGTGCCGACGACGAACCCCTACTCACCGGGCGGCCCGTCGGCTGGGTCGGCGTCACCGGGGACCCACCGGTGCAGATGCTCAACGCTCAACCGGCGCCCGTGTCGATCGACGTCCACTGGGACGACGGGAGATGACGACACCGCCCCGGTGACCTCGACTGAACGACAGCGGCCCGCCTCTGTCGAGACGGGCCGGTGTCATGGTGTGCAGAAGGTCAGTGCGGGTCCGTAGGACCCGGCGGACTACTCGTTGCGGTTGACCGCCGCGAGCTGGTAGCGACGGGCGCCGAGGGCGAGCACCGCACCGAAGGCGATGAGCACGACTGCGATCAGCGCAGTCGGGAGGCTGTCGGAACCGGTGAACGCGAGATCCGGTGCGACCTGCACGGACAGCACCACTGCGAGGACGTCGCCGCAGCCGGTGACGAGAACGGTGGCGTCACCTTCGATGCCGGCCGGCACGTTGAAGACGATCTCGCCGGTGCCGTCGGAGTCGGCGGTTGCTGTGCCGACCTCGGAACCGTCGATGGTCGCCACGAGCGTGGCACCGGCCTCACAGCCCGTGACCGTGATCGTCACGGGATCTCCGGCACCGGGGGTGGAATCATCCACGGTGATCGTCGAGTCGGTCACATAGTCACCGTCGGTCTGAGCAGACGCCGGGGCAACGGCCAAGAGGCCGAGCGCCATCACCGTCGCCGCCACGATTGCGATGATCTTCTTCACAAGTATCTCCTGCCACCTGATTGACCGTCCGAACAACGGTAACAGTATCGGACTCTCACTTCAGAACCTTGAATATGAACACTATCACCATCCGCGGGCGGCGCCAGTACCGATCAGTAGGCGCCACGGCCCCGCAGAACGGCTCCGACGGTGCGGATCATGATCTGGGCGTCGAGAACCGGGGTCCAGTTTTCGACATAGGTGAGGTCGAGGCGAACCGACTGCTCCCATGTGAGATCCGACCGACCCGAGACCTGCCACAGCCCGGTCATTCCGGGCTTGACGAGGAGTCGACGGTGCACGCCCTCGTCGGCGCCCTCCTCGGTGAGCTGTTCCACCTCGCGCGGGAGCTGGGGACGCGGCCCCACCAGCGACATCGAACCGGTGAGCACGTTCACGAGCTGCGGCAACTCGTCGAGCGAGAAACGCCGCAACACCCGCCCCACACGCGTGACGCGCGGATCATCCCGGACCTTGAACAACACCCCCGCACCCTCGTCGTGTGCCTCCAACTCGTCGCGTCGCTGGTCAGCGTCGACGACCATCGTGCGGAACTTCACCATCGTGAACTCCCGACCGAGGAGGCCCACCCGCCTCTGGCGGTAGAAGACCGGACCACCGCTCGAGAATGCGACTGCGACGCTGATCGCAAGCAGTACGGGAGCGGCCGCCGCGATGAAGAAGGCCGCAAGAAGGCGGTCATAGGCGGCCTTGGTCACGGCAGCGGCACCGACGAAGGCCGGTTCGTCCACATAGAGCATGGGCAGACCGGCCACGGGTGTGACAGAGATCCGTGGCCCCGCGACGTCGGTGACCGACGGCGCCACCAACATCTCGATACCGGTCCCCTCGAGTTGCCAACCGAGGTGCCGCATCGACTTGTCGCCTAGGACGTCCGCGTCGACGACGGCGATTGTGTCGGCCCCGTACTCCTCGACGGCCTCCAGTAGGTCGGTCGGCATCGGTCGAACCGGGTGGGAACGGTCACCGACCATGACGTCGCCGGCTACAGCCTCGGCTTCGGGTACCACAGCTGCGACGACGAGGTACCCGACGTAGGGCGTCGCCGCGAAGTGCCCGATGAGACGTTCGACCCCGGCGCGGGTCCCCACGAGAAGTATCCGGCGGTTGAACCGGCCGTCGACGCGCCGTCGGTGGACCCACTTCCGCGCGAGGTGGCGCACAACAAGCGACAGTCCCGCCGCCAGGACGAACACGAGCACGATCGCCAACCGGTCGATGTTCCGCCTGAAGAAGAAGGCACCGGTCGACGTCGCCGCCACCGACACCAACACGGCGCCGCCGACGGCCGCGTACTCGCGGGTTCCGACACCGACCGTGCGGCGGTGATAGCCCCCGAGCCAGGCGACGGCCACCACCCAGACGAGGACGAGCCCCAGGCCTGTACCCGCCTGCTCGACGTTGCTCACCGCCTGGTAGTGGAAGTCACGAAGGAGCGAGACGACGATGAGGGCGATCCCTGCGACGACGTAGTCCGTCAGGAAAAGTCCCGCGCTGTATGTGCGTTCCCACACGGGCCGCTCGACGTTACGCATCCGCGCGATTGCAGCCGAAGGCCCGCGACATGTCCAACAGTGGACCCCTGGGCCCCACAACCGCCCAACTAGGATCACAGTGATGGCGTGCCCGATCGACCCGACCGGCCCCGGTCGACCTGGTTGCTGATGGTCGACCGTGAGGCTCGCTGCGAGACCGCCGAACCGCAGGCGCCGGAGGGCGGGGCACCACGTGTCGTCGCGATCGGCGCCGACGCATTCACCGACCGCCCGGGCGGCCTGGGCCGCTACGCACAGGACCTCACCGCCGCCAGTTCGACCATCACGCTGATCGTTCTCGGGCGGGGAGACCCGCCCGCGGGAATCATCGGCGTCTCGAGGCCCGACGCGCCCCTCGTGGACCGGATCACTCGAGTGACGCGCGAAGTCCTGCGCGCCGATCCCGACGTCGTCGACGTCCACTTCGCCCTCTACGGGCTGCTGCCCGTCCTGTTGAGACCGCGACGGCCTGTCGTCGCACATCACCAGGGACCGTGGGCCGAGGAGAGCCACTCCGGACGCGGCTCCCCCTCCAGATACGGCGCACGCGACCTGATCGAACGGTTCGTCCTGCGTCGGGCCCACACGGTGGTGACGCTGAGCGACGCGTTCAGGGACCACGTCATCGACCGGCACGGACTGTTTCCCGCGCGGGTGGTCACAGTCCCCCCGGGCGTGACATGCCCGCCGGCCGGGGATCCCCACCGCGCGCGCAGCCTCATCGGCGTCGACGACGGGACCCCCGTCGTCGTCGTCGCACGCCGCCTGGTCGCGCGCACGGGAGTCGACATCCTCCTGCGGGCGTGGGTCGGCGTCGTCGAGAGCGAGCCGGCGGCGCACCTCGTCGTGGTGGGTGAGGGGCCCGAGGAGAAGTCGCTGCGCGACCTCGCTGCCGAGCTGGGCGTGGAGGCCACGGTGACCTTCGCAGGCCGGGTCAGTGACGCGGTGCTGGCCGATCTCTGGGCCGCCGCCGAGGTGGCAGTCGTACCGACACGAGCACTCGAAGGCTTCGGGCTCGTGCTCCTCGAGGCGGGCTGCCACGGCACCGCGTCCGTCGTGACCGACGTCGGCGGACTGCCCGAGGTGGTCGGTCGGCTCAGTCCCGATCTCGTCGTCCGCGCGGACCCCCGGTCCCTGGCCGTGCGCCTGCGTGGCGTCCTCGACGGTTCGTCCCCACCACCCGAACGCGGAATCGTCCGGGCGTGGGCACGGTCCTATGACTGGAGCAGCGTCGCCCTTCGACATTCCGAGATCTACCGCCAGGCTGTGAATCCAACCGCCAGGCCGAGGGCTGTCATCGTAAGCCATTCCGCGGCAGCCGGAGGTGCCGAGATCGCTCTGTCCCGGACCTTGGCGGCCGTGCGCGCGAATGGCCTGCCCCTCGACGTGCATGTGATCGCCTTCGAAGACGGCCCCCTCCTCCGTTCACTCGACGCCATGGGCATCTCCAACGAAGTCGTCGAGGTCGAGCGACGAGCTCTGGACCTGGATCGCAGCGCGGCGGATTCGGCCACAGCGGCGGCTCTGGGGCCCGCCCTCGCGACGGGAGGACTCCGCCTACTCCGTCGCCTCCGCTCCCTATGCCCCGATGTCGTCGCAGCGAACGGCTTCAAGTCCGGGGGCCTCGTGATTCCTGCTGCGGCGCTGATGCGCCTCCCCGTCGTGTGGCACCTCCACGTCGATCTCGAGGACCCCTCGATGCACCCCACAGGTCGCCGCGTCCTGCGCTCGCTCGCCGCGCTCACCACGGCCACCATCGCGAACTCGGATTTCACGCGAATGTCCTGGGGACTCGATCGCGACGTCGACGTTGTCGTGCACCCGGTCCACGGGCGGACCCGGTCAGCCGTGCCCGAACCGATCGGGCGGCCGACCATCGCGATGGTCGGCCGGATATCTCCGTGGAAGGGTCAACTCGTCCTCCTCGAGGCCCTCGCTCGCGCCTTCCCCCGCGACGACGGCGAGGGACCTCGCGCCGCGATCGTAGGAGCGCCGCTGTTCGGAGAGGACCCCTACCTCGACGCAGTCCGCGCACGCGCATCGGAACCGGATCTTGCCGGGCGCGTCACGATCACGGGCTTCGTAGACGACGTCGACGCCGTCTACGACGCAGCTTCGATCGTCGTCCACGCATCCACCGACCCGGAGCCCTTCGGTCAGGTGGTCATCGAGGCGATGGCCGCCCGACGTGCAGTGATATCGACTGCCCACGGAGGCGTTCCGGAGATCATCACCGACGGCATCGACGGGACCCTCGTCGACCCCGGAGATGTCAACGCACTGGCAGACGCCCTGCGTCGCCTCGTCAACGACCAGCAACTGCGAATGCGCCTAGCCGCCGCCGGCGAGCGGCGAGCGGCCGACTTCGCGCCCGGCTCGAACGCGGGCGCTGTCGTCGAGGTCTACCGGCGCGCTGCGGAGTCGAGAAGACGACGGTAGAGATCGGCTGTCGCGTCGGCCATCGCCGTGTGGTCGAAGCGGTTCTGGAACCTCACCACACCGGCAGCTCCCATCCGGGTCCGCTGCGCTGGGCTCGACAAAAGGCCGGCTACCACCTCCGACAGCCGGTCGACGTCACCGGGGAGGACGAGAACACCCGTCTCGCCGTCGACGACGACCTCGGGAATCCCCTCCACCGCGTAAGCCGCCACGGGCTTGCCGGCGGCCATCGCTTCGACCCCTACTAAACCGAAGGCCTCCCATCGCGACGGTATGACGACGACGTCGACGGCGCCCATGAGTCGACGCGCGTCACGGCGCCACCCGAGAAAATGAACGCGGGAGCCGGCACCCAGGCTCGCGACCGCATGCCTCAACTCCCCCATCTCGGACCCATCACCTACCACGAGCAACTCGACGTCTGGCACCTCCTCGGCGATCCCGGCGATCATCGGGGCCAAATCCTCCACGCCCTTCTGGGGCACCAGGCGGCCGAAGAAGCCGACGAGGGGCACATCGACCCCGATCCCGACCTCACGGCGCAGGAGCTCTACCGGGTCGTCGTCCGTCGGCGCGGACCGGAGGCCGTGGGGGATGACGTCGACACGGTCGGGACGCAGGACGCCACTCTCGACGCCGAGATCGCGCATGGCGCGACTCGGCACGATCGTGTGGTCAGTCAGGCGTTCCAGTACCCGCTCGGCCAATCCGAGCGGCACGCGCCGGTAGGCGGGTTGGTGACGGTGACCGGCGAACGCGTGGACCGTATTGACGACGACGGTGTCCGGCACCGTCCGGGCCGCCAGCCTCCCGAGCGCGGCGGCGACGGCGGTGTGGGTGTGAACGATGTCGGGGCGGGTGCTCGCGATCAGGCGCCGCAGCCGAAGGAGCTGGGTAGCGAGAGTGAGCGGGGAGCCGAAGGACTGTGTGAAGGCCGGCCGCCGGTCGAGAACCGAGTAGTCGAATCGGGCGATGCCGAGCCCCTCTACGAGGGGGTCGTCGTGTCCTGACGACACGAATGCAATGGCGAGGTCGAATGCCTCCGTCCCGAGCGCGCGGAGCAACGTCTCGAGGTGCACAGCGATACCTCCGACGTTGATCCCGGTCACGTGCAACACACGGGGGCGGCGATCGTCAGGGGTTCGCGGCCAGCTGACCGGGTCGTGTCCCAGCCGCCGGACACCGGGACCCGTGACGTCTCCCTCGACTCGAGCGGCGGACACACGACGACGCTACCGACAATCGGACCGTCGGCCCCGCCGGTCCGTGCGAGCTGCCACACTTGGACCCGATGGAACCAGATCCAGGCGGCGGCCTGCCATGTGATCTTCTGTGGAGGACGAGGCTCGCCGGTCTCCCGGGCGAACATGTCCTGCCAAGAAACGCCGAAGCCGTGTCACCCGACGCCCTCAACACAGCCATCCGAGGCCTCGTCGACGGGTTGACGCGGTGACAGACACGGGCGGCGCCGCCGGGGCCAACTCGCAGTCCGACGAACTCCTCCCCCGGCTGCGGGTCTGGCCCGAGCCGTGGCAGGAGGACCTAATCCGCGCGGTGGTGGCCCACAGCGACGACGACGCCGTGGCCGCATGGCGGAGGGTCCGCGCCCGGCACAGCCTCCGCGAGCTCCAGGGATCGTCCTCGCGGCTGTTGTCGATGATCGGCCGACGACTCGCCCGGCTAGCCCCCGACGATGAGGATGTTGCGACGCTCCGCACTCTGCACCGCGCGACATGGGCGGCCAACGTGCGGATGCTGGGCGTCACGCTGCCCCATGTGATGGCGCTGGCCGACGCCGGGATGGAGCCACTCGTCCTCAAGGGCGCCGTCCTTCTCGAGGCCTACCACGGCGACCTGGGGGCACGATCGTCGGTCGATGTCGACATCCTGGTGCGTCGGCGGGACTTCATGCGTGCCCTGGACCTGCTCGCTGCCCGCGGACTCGACACCGACGAGGACACGGCGATGCTCTTGCGCATGGGCCACGGCGTCGGCGTGACCGACGGTGCCGCTTCGCTCGACGTCCACCACCTCATGTCATCGTGGCTCGACCTCGACGAGGACGGACTGTGGAGCCACAGCGAGACCATCTCGATCCTCGGGAATCAGGTGCACGTCCCGTCGCCCACCGACCTCCTCACCCATGTCGTGGTGCACGGGATACGCCCCGCCTGGCCGGTGAACCTGCGCTGGATCGTCGATGCGCTCGCGATTCTGCGCGAACGCGGCGGTGACGTCGACTGGGATCGCCTGGTCGCGGGTCTCGACGGGCCGGCGATCCCGTTGGTCGACGCCGGACTGAGCTATCTCGCGGAGACCTTCGACGCGCCCGTTCCCGGCGCAGTCTTCGATGGACTTGCCGCGCGCCACGTGGGTCTGCGTGCCCGTCTGCTGTACCGGGTGTCGATGACCTCATACCTCGGGCCGACCTTCGGCAATGTGCCCGGGCTCGTGTCGCACTTCGCGCGGACCAGGCGCGGGCAGGGCACACGCGCCCTACCCGGCGACCTGTCGGAGTTCCTCACCATGATGCTCGGTGTCGAGCGCCTCGGCGAACTACCGGGCGTAGTGAGAGCCAGATGGCGGCGCCATCGCCGCCGACTCAAGTCCGGCGGCCGGCCGTCGGCCACCGGTGGCTGAGCGAGGCAACTTTACTGCACGCCCGCGAGCGAGGAGCGCTCGTCGGTCCGCCCAGCCCAGACCCAGCCACAGCAGAGCCGACATCGCCCAGTGCTGACCGTTGAAGGTGAACCGCAACGAGACGATGGTGAATCCGAGGATGAGGATGCAGATGAGCGGCGCCGGGTCGGTGGGACCACGCGCCGGAAGGGCCCGTGCGCGCCAGGCCGTCCACGGACCGGCGATCACGCCCGCGGTGAAGACGAAGAAGCCGATGACACCGAACGCCACAGCGGCGTTGGCGATGTCCGTCTCGAAGTTCAGTCCGGGGCCCCCGAAGCGGTCGCCGGCCAGCCCGACCGATCCCGGTCCCCGACCGAGGGGGTCTGTGAAACCGCGCTCGACACCATCGGAGAGCAGGCGGAGGTGCTGGTCCGTGGTGTTCTCGTAGTACTGATCGTCGGTCGGGTGGCCGAACGCGATGACGATGCGTCGCAGGTTCCCCTCGACACCGTCTCGATCCAGCGACAACGGGTCGATCTGATTCATTGCGAGGCCGGCGAACAGACCGATCACGACGACGGCGAGGACCGGCTTCAGCAGCGACCAGCCCTTGACTGCACTGACGACCACGATCATCGCCGGAATCACGACGATCATCACCGTCCTGGTGCCGTTGAGCACCAGGGCCGTGCCCGCCAGACCGGCCACGACCGTCCAGGCCGCGGCCGGTCTCGTGTGGAGGGTCTTCTGAGACCTCACCGCGGCCGCCACGGCACCGGTGACGGTGAGGCCCATGAGAACCGCGAAACCGGACGCTGACGTGGACATGCCGAACGGCCTGATGGTGTCCGGTCCGACGTACAGCGATGCGTAGGCGTTGTCCGTGCCACGGTCACGTAGTTCGAGCCACGCGAGGTCCCAGGGCGGCAGACCGACGAAGTACTGCCAGATGCCGTATCCGGCAGCGACGACTCCCACGCCAGCCACGACGCGGGCGATCTTCACGGCGTGCGCGTCGTCGAGCTCGCGCCCGATCCAGAAGTAGAGCAGCGGCCCTCCCCACAGCACCACGCCCGCCACTGCGGAACCCGCGGACGGCTGGCGGGGATTCAGCGCCGCCACCGCGACCACACCCATCGTGAGCGCGGTCAGACCTGCGAGCGGTGTGAGCCGCCGCATCCCACCGGTTGCAACGGCGCGTATCGCGAGCAACACCGCGATCGCGGGTGCCGCCGCGAGGAGGGGGTCACGCAACGGGTCGAGCTGGACCAGGGACACTACGCGACGCGTGGTTCCCAACACCAGAAGCCAGGCAATCAGCCAGACAACGGCTTCACGGCGATCGCGCACTGCCACCACCGAGAGTCCTGCGACCACCCCGACGAGTACCAGGGAGCGCCCGGCCATGGAATCACCGACGAAAGCCGCCAGGAGGAACCCGGCAACCATGATCTCCCCGACGACGATCCGCAGCGAGGTCGACATCCCGTCCCCCTGCAGCGACACGATCCTGGACTCGATGGGCTCGAGTCCCTTCTCGATCATCGACACGAGCCGCTCCCAGAAGGCGAAGAGCGGCGACTGGCTCCGATCCGCGAAGGCCCTCAAGGGTCGACCCCGCGGACGCACCTCTCGTACAGCGCGAGGGTCTCCGCCGCAGCCACGTCCCAGGACAGGAGTCGCGCCGATTCCCGCAAGGCCCGGCCCACCGTCCGGGCATCAGCCGGATCCACGGCGACGCGGCGCAGGGCCGTCGAAACACTCGTCACAGTCCCGTCCACCAGGAGCCATCCTGGCAGGGCGTCGACGATCACGTCGGGCGCAACACTGCGTCCCGTGATGATGGGTAGACCGCTGGCTGCCGCTTCGGCCACGACCATTCCGAACGTCTCGTACCTGCTCACATGCACGAGGACGTCAGCGGCTGCGTAGACGCGCTGGATGTCGGGACGAAAGCCGAGGGCACGGACCCGCCCACTACAACCTGCCTCGTCAGCCAGTGCCGCTGCCACCGCCGGGTCGCCTCGCCCCGCGATCCACAGTTCAGCCGGCGGGCCGTCGCCGTCATCGAAACGAGCGAACGCCCCGATGAGGACGTCGAGCCCCTTGGCGAGCCAGTCCCCCCCCACGAACAGCACGACAAGAGTGCCATCGGCGACACCCATCTCATTGCGCAGCCCCGCACGGGCCACAGGGTCGGGCAAGAAGTGGTCGACGTCCACACCGTCGGGGACCACGACCACCTCCGGTACCTCATGGTGGGACCGCACGGCCTGCGCTGTCCGCTCGGAGACGGCCGCTGCAAACCGCACACGCCCCGGACGAAGGGCACGGCGCTCCGCGGAGAGTGCCACCGAGGCAGTTAACCGTTGCACGCATCTGCGGAGACGCCCAGCTGCCGCCGGCCGGGCTCCCTGTGCCTCGGCTTCGGCCCAGCAGTAGTGAATCGAACACACGTCTATCGGTCCCGGCACAACGGCACCGACCGTATGGACGAGGACCGACCGCCGCCGCAGGCGCCGCACGACGACGCCGGCGGCCACCGCGAACCAGACATATCGGATCAAGAAAGGGCCCGGGGGCATTCGCACCCGGTGCCAATCGACAGCCCCGACAAGATCCGGGGCAAGTGTCCCTGCGACGACCTGATAGTCCACGTCGCCGCAGGTACGACGAATGATCTCTGCTGTCGCCCGCTCCTGCCCACCGGAGTCATCGATACCGTGACCCACCACCACGACCGCGGGCCGCGGCCGCCGAGAGTCGGCGCGCAACTCGGCCGCCGCGACGAGACGGCGACGCGGACGGGCCACCATGGCGAGCCCGGAGACGACCCCGCGCGCCGTGGCCGTGAGAAGCCCTGCCGTGTCGGTGTCACGCGTGATCTTCGCAAGTGCTGTCCGCCCGAATCCCGGAGTGGCCCGAGACCCCATCAACAGGAGATACAGCGCCGCAGCCACAGCGCGCCACCGGGCAACGATTGCCCTCGCAACGATCTGGTGCACCACGTCATCTGACACTGCAGGGCCGTCAGGCTCCCCTCGGGCGACGCCGACCCTGCGGGCGGGAGCGTGGTCCACCACCAGGCCGGGGTCATACACGACGCGTAGACCTGCAGCCCGTACGGCGGCTCCGGTGACGAGCTCCCATCCCGGTTGTGCGCCGCGGCTGCGCAGTCCGTCGCCGCGTCCGACCGTCAAGACGTCGGCCCGCACCGCCATGTTCACGCCCTTCAGGAAATCGACGTCGCGGGTTGGTCCCGCTCCCCGGTGATGATTACCGACGGCTCGCACCCCACCGCGGGTCCACCGTCCGACCACCAGGTCGGCATCGGGTCGGTCGGCACCCGGAATCCGGTCCCGGCCACCGACCGCGCCCACCGACGGATCAGAGAACATGTCCATCATCCGGGCGATCCAGTCGGGACCCGCCACGGCGTCGTCGTCGATGAAAGCGACGACGTCGGCGGTCGTCGCCGCGACACCGGCCCGGAGCGCGACGTCAAGGCCCGGCCTGTGGACGACCACGACTTCGAGCCGCTCGTCGGACCGGGCGCCCAGTAGCGCACGGGTCGCGTCGTCGTCGTCGCGGGTGACCACGACGAGCTTTCGGTACGGCCGGGTCTGTGCTGCGAGCCCGTCGAGACACGCCGAGAGCGCCTCCGGCCGTCGAAGGGTCGCTATCACGACGTCGATGGCGCACACACCCCCGGAGGCTACCGGCCCTCCCCGCGGCGGAGGGCGGATCGGCGGTACATTCGCCTGCGTCCCACCCCCCTCGACGAGCGAGCGGATGCCCACGAGTTCCGAACAGCCGGGCGGCCTCCACGCAAAGGGGTCATGACATGACCCCCCGCGTGTCCGTTGTGATCAGGACCCACGGCCGGGCGCGGTTGTTCCGCGCAGCGCTGGCTTCGGCGCGAGCCCAGACACTACGCGACATCGAGATCGTGGTCGTCGAGGACGGTGGCCCCGAATACGCCGCGGACATCGCCGCGGAGATCGGCGACGCCAGGATCCGCGTCCTGCGCAACGAGGTCAGCTGCGGGGTCGGGCCAGCCACGTTGCGCGGTGCCGAAGCGGCCCGAAGTCGATTCCTCGCCTTCCTCGACGACGACGACCTGTGGGACCCGACCTTCCTCGCGACACTCGTCGAACCGCTCTCCCGCGATGAAGGGGTCGTGGTCGCCTTCTGCCGTCGCCGGATCATCGACGTCGACGGCGCCACGATCGGCGTCGGCGATCCCCGGAACTGGGAGGACCGGCTGCGCTGGCCGGAGGCACGGGGAGCCATCGAGCCCTTCGTCCACGAGGCCCTCGTCGACCCCGTGATCAGCGTCGCTCAGTCAGCGGTCGTGGACACACGCGACGTCGACTGGTCGTTCCTGAAGACCGCCGGACCCTGCTGGGACAACAGGCTCGCACACCAGCTGTGCCGACGCCCCGGTGCGGCCTGGTACGAGCCCACCGCTCTGTCCTCCTACCGGATCCACGACGTGGCCATGAGCGCTGAGACACCGACGCTGTCATCGCGTGTGTCGACCTACCGCTCCTATCTGAGGGACGAGCAGCTGTCGCCATGGCACGACGGCCTGTCGAGACGCCTCGCCCGCCAACTGGAGAGCCGCGCACTGGCCTTCTCGAACGAGACCGAGCTCCGCCAGGCGCGCCGTGACATGCGTGAAGCCGTCCGACTCGACCCGACGTTCCGGTCCCTGCGGGCTCTCGTGGTCCTGCAACTGCCGGCCTCTCCGGCCCGCCGGCTCGTCGACGGCTACCAGAGAGCTCACGCGGCTACGCGGCGCCGGCGGAGCACCCGCTTCTCCGCCACCGACTGAAACCGGGCGCCGGCTCACACCCTCGGACGTAGTTCGACGATCTGGTGGTACGACCGCCGGCGGATGGCCGGAATCCGGCCGAGGACGCGCCACGGCTCGCCAATCAGACAGCCAGGTGGCCCTCGCCACAGCCGAGGTCCAGCACGCGCGTGCCGGCCACGTCGCCGATGACCTCCGGTAGACCCTGCTCGAGACGGGTCCCTGCGAGGTCTGTCCCTTCGCCGCCATCGGAGTAGACCTCTTCCCAGTAGCGCGCCGACGGACGTTCGGGCGACCCCTGCATCGACCTGCCCTCCATTGGACCCGGAGCGGCCAATATGGGGGCCGGTCACGTCGCCACCTGGATCACGAGAGTCACGGCCGAGACGACGAGCACCGCCATGACGAGCACCTGGAAGGCTTCCAGCGGGATCCGACGCCGCAGGCGCGCGCCGAGCGGCAGCGTCACCAACACCACGACGATGCCCGCGAGGGTGGCCGTGATACGGCCACGGTCGTAGCTCCCGTCGGCGACGATGCCGATGATCTGACCGAGGCCCGAGGCGGCGAACATCGCCGTAACCGATGCGACGAATGCATCCCGTGGCAGTCGGTAGACGGTCGTCCAGGTCACGACGAGCGGACCGGACACCCCGGTCGCACCCTGCGCGACCCCGGCGACCGCGCCGACGACCGGGGAGCCCCTGCGGGCGGCGCGGCGGGGCAGCGTGAAGTCGGGCGTGACGAAGATCGTGACGACGTAGACGATCACCATGGCCGCGAGCGCGAGTGTGAGCGGCGCCGAGGGCACGCGGGTCAACAGGAACGTCCCGGACACACCGCCGGCCAGCGACGTGACGACGAGTACGGGCAGGTCCGGATTCGCGCCGTGGTGATCGCGTTCGCGGAACGTGAGGACCAGGTTCGCGACCAGGTTCGGCAGGGCGATCACGACCACGGCGGCCTCGATCGACGTGAACGCGGCGATGACCGGCACCGCCAGCAACGGGAATCCGACACCCGTCACGGCCTTCACCAGCGCTCCGGCGACGATCGCTGCCAGCGCGAGGATGATCTCGCCGGTGCTCAACGTGCGACGCCACTGGACACGGCCGGAACCGTATCCCCCGCACCCCGGGCCTCCGGCGAACCACCTCGCGAGGTCGCCGGCGTCGGGGCCCCCAGCGGCGGACGGGTCAGGTGCGCCTCAGGGCCGAGACGGAGTCGGGTAGCACCAGGATGGTGTCGGGATCCTCGTGGGCCCTGGCGAGGAGCATCAGGCCCTCCATCTGGGCCAGAACCCGTCCCGCCTCGCGTTCGATGTCGATGTCGGATCGCAACTCTCCCGACTCGACGCCGTCTCGCAGGGCGTTCGCGAACCAGAGCTTCATCTCGTCGAGAACCTCGACGAGCTTCGCCCGTATCGCGGGGTGTGACGAGGAGATCTCGGCGGCGAAGTTGCCGAACCGGCAACCCGGCACGACACCGATCGCTTCGATCCCGTTGCGGCGGAGGTCCTCGGCCATCGCCTCGGCGTACACCGTGAAGCGTTCGACGACGGGGCGGGTGCGGTCCGAGAACGCCGCCTCGAAGGTCGTGTCACGACGACGCCGCCACGCACGGTCGAGCATGGCGATCGCAAGCACTTCCTTCGATCCGAAGTAGTGGTAGAAGCTGCCCTTTCGGGCATCGGCCACCCGGCAGATCTCCGCGAGACCCACCGCCTCGTACCCCCGTGCCCGCATGAGGTCGTCCGCGGCGTCGAGGAGTCGCTCTTCGGTGTTCGTCACGACCTCACCATAGTTGACCAGTCGTCTAGCGGCGTCGCCCCCACCGGGCTGCCCCGACCGGGTCGTTCCCGGCGGGCCGACTCGACGACTCCGTTCAGAGAGTGCGCCGGACCTCGACGATCTCGTTGCGCTGGGTGACGTCGAACCGCTTCTTGAGCGCGGCGATCCGATCGGGAGCGAAGGGCACGGCCGGATTGGCCGGGCGGTTCACATAGAACACCCCGCGGCCGTCTGCGCCGAGTAGGCCGGCGAGCGCGTCGACGAACAGGTCGAAGGGTTCGACCGTCTCGAGGACGAACCGGCCGACGACGAGGTCGAACAGCGAATCGAGACGGTCCAGGTCCGCCGCCGCGAGGACCCTGGGGTCCACCAGCTCGCCGACGCCGGACATCGCGGCGTTGCGGCCCGTGACCTCGACCGACGAGGAGGAGCGGTCGACGGCCACCACCGACGCGCCGTGTCGTGCGAGCCAGATGGCGAGATCGCCCTCGCCGCAACCGATGTCGAGGACGTGGCGGCCATCGACGTCGCCCAGGGCTTCGACGAGTCCCGCCGGCAGGTCGGCCGGCACGGGCCGTACACCGGTCCCCTGCTCGGCGTAGCCGCCGTCCCAGTAGTCCTCCGAGGGCGGCCGGCCCCCTGTGTCATCGCGTGCCATTGTGTCTCCAGTCCTCGATGACCCCCACGAAGCCTTCACGGTACGTCGGGTGGATCAACTCGTAGTCGATCCCGTGCAGAAGCGTGTTGTCGCACCGCTTGTTCGCACGCCCCACGGTGGCATCGGTGCGGCGCCCCGGGGACGCAGCCCCGATCTCGGCGGCGAGCCAGTCGAGCACCTCGCACCGTGGAGCGGGTTCGTCGTCCACGCCGACCAGAACCGGCGGTGCCTCTTCGAGATCGGCGACGTGGGCGAGCAGGCCTGCGCAGTCGTCGCGATGGATCCGGTTCGTCCACTCCGGCGGATCGGCGCGGCACGTCGCCCGACCCTCGACGAGTGACTCGATCAGGCGGAAACGACCGGGTCCGTAGATACCGGCGAATCGCACCGAACACGACGACGCGGACGACTCCGCGACGAGTCGCTCGCCTTCGAGGAGCGCCTCACCCCGGTGATCGGCCGGCTCGGTGGGACTCGACTCGTCCACGAACCCACCGTCGGCCTGCCCGTACACGGCCGTGGAGGAGACGAACACGAACCGACGCGGACTCGCGCCCGCCGCGCTGAGCGCGGCCAGGGTGTTGGCGACCCCGGTGACGTAGGCGCGCCGGTACAGCTCGGGATCCCGGCCACCGGCGGCAACCAGATAGTGGACGACGTCGACGTCGCCGGGGAGCGGCGGAATGCCGGCGGGATCGGCTACGTCGCCGGCGAGCGCCTCGATGGGCGCCGGGATCCGCGCGGCGTCGCGTCGCAATCCCACGACACGGTGCCCTGCAGCGACCAGGAGCCGACCGAGAGCGGTCCCCACATCGCCGATCCCGACTATCAGGTGCGTCTCGCCGGCCGATGGGTTCGCGTCGGTCACGCGTCGTCCATGCGTCCGGCGTAGTCCCACGTGGAGACCTCGAGATCGGTGATCTCGATGGCGACCTCGGTGGCCGCACGCGACAGGAGCCAGGCGCCCAGTCCGGTCCCGGTGTCGATGTCATAGCGCGCCAGGAGGCGTCGCAGAACGGGGAGCCCGTGTTCGGGGTCGATGTGGGCCGTGCCGGTGCCTCGCACGCCCCGGTACGGCATCGTGTCGGCGCCGATCTCGAAGGCGACCCTGGGGTCCTGACGGATCCGGGAGCTCACGACCGCGTCGGCCTGCGTCGCACACCAGATCCGGTCCCCGTCGCTCCCGCCCACGTCGGCGACGAACCACAGCGACTGCACGAGCGGTGCGCCGTCACCTCCGACGGTGGCGAGACGGATCGGGATGGTCACGGAGCGACAGAAGTCGGCGATCGTGGCGGCGTCCCAGGGCCCGGAGCGGATCGTCATGGCGGTAGTCACCCGACCGAGTCTTCCAGACGGGTCGATCGCGGGGAATACCGACCATCGTCCCTGTTGCAGCGCCTCCATGCCGTTGCACCCTGTAGTCCAGCGCACCACACCGACGGGGAGGACCCGCGATCGGCATCGTCTGGTCCCCACGGAGGTGGCACGCTCGCGGGACGGCTGTCCATGGGGGTGGCGGCCGTCCCGCTCGCGCGCCTGGATCCTGATGCGCCGCCGCCCCGTCAGGCGTAGGGTCGCGACATCACGAGGAGGGTTCGAGATGAGCGACGGACAGGTAGTCAAGAGCGGTCAGGGCACGACCTACACGCTCCAGGGTGACGACTGGGTGTTCAAGGCCGTCGGCGATCAGACCGGGGGTCAGTTCGACTTCATCGAAGGGACGGTCAGCTACGCGCAGGGCGCGCCGCTGCACGTCCACCACGAGCAGTCCGACACCTTCTACGTCCTCGAGGGGACGCTCACCGTGCAGATCGGCGACGAGGTGATCGAGCTCGCGCCGGGCGACTTCGCGACGGCCCCGCCGGGGACACCCCACACCTACACGAACGCCGATCCCGACCAGCCACCGGTGCGGGTTATCAACGTCGTGACGCCGGGCGGGTTCGACAAGGTGCTGGCCGAGGTGGTGGGGATCCCACCGGGGCCTCCCGACCCCGAAATGCTCGCTGAGCTCTCGGAGCGCCACAAGATGGCCTTCGTCGGCCCTCCGCTTGCCCTCACCCTCGGCCTCACCGACGGCCATTGATGGCCGTTCCGACGATCACCGGCGCAAGCCACGTCGCATTCACGGTGACAGACCTCGAACAGTCCCTGTGGTGGTACCGCGAGGTGCTCGGTGCGGAGATGTACCTCGATGAGCGACCGGGCGGACGTGACGCCGTGATCCTCTCGCTCTCGGGTACTTCTCTGCTCGTGGCCCTCACCACCCACGAGACCGGCGAGGCCGGCGCCTTCGACCCGGCCCGCACGGGACTCGACCACTTCGCGTTCTCCGTCGCGGATCGCGACGACCTCGACGACTGGGCCGCCCATCTCGAGGCGAACGGCGTCGAGCACTCCGGGGCCATCGACGTGCCACCGGGAACGATCCTGAACTTCAAGGACCCGGACGGCATCGCGCTCGCCCTATTCTGGCACCGCTGAGCCGACCTCCCCGCTATCTGTAAGGATCGGGGCCATGGACACACCCACGCCCGGAGAATGGAAGGTCGACGCCGCCGCGAGCCGCCTCGGCTTCACCGCCCGCCTGCTGGGCGTCATCAAGGTGACGGGGAGCTTCGGGGAGTTCGGCGGGTCCGCGCACATCGCCGCGGATGTGACCCGTTCCTCGGCATCGGGGACGATCGCCTCCTCCTCGGTCACAACCGGCCACGACGCGCGGGACCGCCACCTGCGTTCCCGGCAGTTCCTGTCCGCACGGCGGCACCCGTCGATCTCGTTCCGCACCTCGTCGGTCGGTTCGACGGCGTCGGCCGGCCGGTGGGCGGTCGGTGGCGAACTCACCGTCCGGGGTGTCACCCAGCCGATCGTCGTCAACGTGACCGTCGACGCCGCCGACACCTCCCGTGTGCGGCTCGCCGGTGAGGCGTCGATCGACCGCTCCCTGTTCGGTGTCGGGCGGGCGATGCCAATCGTCGGCCGGACCGTGAAGATCGATCTCGACGTCACGCTCATCCCCGCCTGAACCCGCCGCCGGCCAGCGGCGGGCGGCGCAGATCTCGGCCAGCGGCGCGTGACGACCCCGGCCTCCCGAGGTGGGCGGTAGAGAGACCGGGGTCGAACTGTGGCGCCACGGAGGCGCACGGACTCTTCAGGTTCAGGCCGGCTGGAGGATCTCCTGCCAGGCGCCGTAGCCGCCGACGATGTCGGACACGTCAACGAAGCCGGCCTGGCGCAGCACGCTCGCCGCGACCGAGGAGCGGTAGCCGCCGGCGCAGAAGACGACCGTCGGCGCATCGCGGTCCAGTTCGTCGAGGCGGGCCGGTAGCTGACCGACGGGGACCGACACGGCGTCGGGGATCGAACCCAGCGCGAACTCTCCCGGGTTGCGGACGTCCACAACCTGGAGGCCGTCGACCTCACCTCGGCGTTCCTCGAACTCCGACGCTGTCAACCGCGAGCCGATCTGCACCTGGTCGGGATGCTCCGCGAGGACGGTGAGCGGGTACTCGACGTAGCCGAGGACGCGGTCGAAACCGATACGGGCGAGGCGGTTGCGGGCCTCGGTCTCGAACCCGGGGTCCACGAACACGACGATGTCGACGTCAGCGGGGATGACGGATCCGGCGAACTCCGCGTAGCGACCTTCGAGGCCCACGTTGACGGCTCTGCGCAGGTGACCGCGGGCGAACTCCTCGGCGCTGCGGCCGTCGACGAGCATGGCTCCCGCTTCGAGCGCCCGCTGGAGTTCGTCCCAGCCCAGTGGCGTCGGCGGCTCGGTCTCGTCGAGCAGCTCCCGATCAGAGCGGTTCAACACGGCGTCGTGGATGAAGTAGGCGGGCGCGGGGGGCTGCCCCTCGGTGACGAGCTCCATGAACGTGTCACGGTCCCCGGCGAGCAGGGCGTAGTTCGTCTTCTTCTGTTCGCCGATGGTGGACGTGAGCTCCGTCGACAGGTTCTTCCCACATGCCGAGCCGGCGCCATGGGCCGGGAACACGCGCGTGGAGTCGGGAAGGGTCATCAGTTTCGTGTGCAGGGAGTCGTAGAGCAGCGTCGCGAGCTCCTCGCGCGTGTGACCGATGGAGGCCAACAGGTCCGGGCGTCCGACGTCGCCGATGAACAGCGTGTCCCCGGTGAGCACACCCCAGGGGACTTCGTCGTCCGCGTGCTCGTAGACCACGATCGACAGGGACTCCGGTGTGTGACCGGGCGTGTGACGGAACTCGAGGACCACGTCGCCGAGCTCCAGGCGTTCGCCGTCGGCGAGGGGACGGTGGTCGAACTCGGGTTGCGCGACCGAGCTGAAGCCGATCTCGGCGCCGGTGGCCTCGGCGAGCTCGAGGTGCCCGGACAGGAAGTCGGCGTGGAAGTGGGTCTCGATGACGAGCTCGATGCTCAACCCGGCGGCCGCCGCGTCGGCGACGTACTCGTCGACGTCGCGACGGGGGTCGACGACGACGGCCCGGCCGCTGGTCTCGTCACCGATGAGGTACGAGGCGTGGCTGAGACAGTCGAGGTAGTACTGCGTGAACTTCATGCGGCCTCCCCGGTGGAGTGGGTGGATGGGGAACGGGCGCCCAGGGCGTCGATCACCTCGGACACGTCGACTGCAGGCGTTCGGTTCCACGGCGCCCTGGCGAGCACCATCGCCATCCCGCAGGTGTCGGTTGCGGCGGAGAACATGAGCCCGCCGCCGATTCCGGCGGCCACGAACCTGGCTTTCGGGGCGATGGTGCTGGCGAGGACGGCGCCCAGGACGATGGAGCCGGCGCTGAAGCGCACCTGGCGTTCCATGGACCAGCGCTGACGGCCCTGCGCGACATCGCCTCCGGCGGCGGTCCACGCGTTGACGCCGCCGTCGAGGACGGTCAGACCCTCCCCGCCCGCGGCGGTGAGGCGCTCACATGCCTGACCCGCACGCCCGCCTGACTGGCAGACGAGGACGACAGGGTGCTGGAGGTGGGCGAGTTCGTCGGCGTGCTCGGCCAGCGTGTCGAGCGGGACGTTGTAGGAGCCGGGGATGTGCGCCGTCTCGAACTCTCCGCCGGTGCGCACGTCGAGCAGACGCGTGTCCGGGTCCGTTGCGAGAAGCTCGCGGAGTTCAGCAGCGGCGATGGTCGTGGTCATGGTGTCTCCGTGGTGTCGTGGGTTCCGGGGTTCTCAGGGTCGGGCCGGGTGGCGACTGGTCGTAACTCGCCGGTGGCGAGGTCATGGACGACGCCGCGAATGACGACGGCGCCGCTGCGTGCCCCACGCCCGACGGCGCCGTCATGGTCCGCGAGCGCGGCCACCGTGGCGGCGACGTTGGCTGAAACGGCCTCGTCGACGGTGTCGCAGTGTCCGCAGGCGGCGATGACCGCGGCGATCGGATCCACAACCTCGACGAGGTCGGGGTCGCGCGAACCGGCGAGGGCGGCCTCGACGGCGCCGCAACTCGTGTGGCCGAGGACCACGACGAGTTGGACACCGAGGCGCTCGACGGCGTAGTCGAGGCTGGCGACCGCCGCCGGTGAAGCCGTGTTGCCTGCGTGGCGCACCACGAACAGGGAGCCGGCCGCAGCGTCGAAGAGGACAGAGGGAGGGACCCGTGCGTCGGAGCACGCGAGCAGGGCGACCTCGGGGACGTGGGCGGGTGTCCCCACCGGGAGGTCGCGGGCCGTGACCACGTCATGGCGGGCCACCATGTCGGCCCACAGGGCCCCGGGGTCGACGCGGTCCGTTGCAGGTCGGGTGCCGTCTCCGACTCCCTCGTCGGTGAGGTTCATGGTCGTTATCACGGTGCTCTTCCTCTCCGTATGTCCGTACATTATACCCCTAGGGGTATATAGTGCAACCATGAGGTTCCCCGAAGAGCTCGACAGAGACGTCCTCACCCGATTGCGCCGCATCGAGGGCCAGGTCCGCGGCCTGCAGCGGCTGGTGACCGAAGGGGCCGAATGTCGCGACATCGTGATCCAGCTCGCCGCCACCGGCTCGGCACTCGACCGCGTGGGCTTCAAGCTCATGGCCGCCGGCCTGCGTGAGTGCGCCACCTCCGACGGCGAGGTAGATACCGCGGAGCTCGAGGAGTTGTTCCTCAAGCTCGCCTGATCCCGGTCAGGCCGCAATTGGCTTCGAGCGCGGTGGCGGTCAGGGTCTGACGGGCCATCGCGCCGCGACTAGTGTCGTCGCCACGGCCGGTCGCCCATGTCCGGCCCCCACGGCGGACCACCCGCCCGATCACAGCGGAGGAACCAACCAGATGCGCCACCTGCTCCGAACTCTTTCGATGGTGGCGATCCTGAGCCTTGTCGCGGCAGCGTGTGGCGGCGGTGACGACGGCGCCGGTGATCAGGCCACCGGCGACACGACCACGACCTCCGTCGTCGACAGCGTCCAGCCGACGCCGGATCCGACACCCGAGCCGACACCGGCCGACACGGGCGATGACGGCGGGGAGTCCCCGGACATCGCGGACCTCGAGCAGTCCGTCGTCAAGATCAAGGCCGAGGGCAGCTTCGCCCAGCCCGACGGGACGGCCGCCTTCAACATCGCCGGCGTCGGCACCGGATTCATCATCAGCTCGGACGGCATCGTCGTCACCAACAACCACGTCACCACCGGCGCGGCGCTGCTCGAGGTGTTCCTCGCGGGGGATCCCGACCCGGTGAACGCGCGACTGCTCGGTGCGAGCGAGTGCTGGGACCTGGCGGTCATCCAGCTTGTCGGCGACGGCTACACGCCGCTCGAGTTCCGCGACGAGGCGGCCACGACGGGCCTCGACGTGTTCGCCGCCGGCTACCCCTGGGTACTCGAGGCCACCCCCGAGGACGTCGACTACACCCTCACGGCCGGCATCGTCAGCTCGGTCACCGCGGACGGTGAGACCAACTGGGCCTCCATCGACGAGGTACTCGAGCACGACGCCCGGATCCGCGGTGGCAACTCCGGTGGGCCCCTCGTGGACGAAAACCTCGACGTCGTGGGCGTCAACTACGCCGGCGTCGACGGCGCCGATCAGAACTTCGCCATAGCGGCCTTCGACGCGCAGCCGATCATCGACCGCCTCGCAGCCGGCGAGAACGTAGACTTCATCGGCATCAACGGCCAGGCGCTCGGAGGCTCACAGGGCGGCATCTTCGTCTCCAGCGTTGAGAGCGGCTCGCCGGCCGACGTGGCCGGAATCGAGCCCGGCGACATCCTCGTCACCCTCGAGGACCTGCTCCTGGCCACCGACGGCACCATGAGCCAGTACTGCGACGTACTGCGGACCCAGGGGTCGGACTCGGTGATGGACTTCGAGGTCTACCGGCCTGCACTCGACGCGATCCTGACCGGGCAGATCAACGGCGCCCCGATCGCCCTGCCCGACATCAGCGACCAGGTGAACGAACAGGCCGGCGACAGCGGCGGGCCGGCACCCGACCAGGGCGGCGAGGCGTACACCTACACGTTCGTCGAGGACGACTCGGGCCTCATCTCGGTGTCCATCCCGACTGCGTGGGACGACATCGACGGCAGCGAGAACTCGAACTTCGGCCCGAGCATCTGGGCTTCGCCGGACATCGCCGGCTGGCGGGACACCTGGACCGTGCCGGGCATCATCGTCGAGTCCTCCACCCGGCCGGCCTCGGACATCCCCGTGCTGTTGGAGGAACGCAGCGGCTTCGGTGACGTCTGTGAGGACCTGGGGGCCTCTGACTACGACGATGGCTTCTACACGGGCGTTCTGCAGATCTACGGCTCGTGTGGGGGCACCGACACCTTCTATGTGATCCTCGCCGCCACACCCGTCGAGGGCGGTGACTACCTCGTGCGCGTGGAGGTACAGGCCGTGGAGCAGCGTGATCTCGAAGCCGCTGACGAGGCGCTCGCCACGTTCATCGCTCTCGTCTGACCGACGGAGCCTGCATGGACGCGGCCGGTCCTGCCCGCCCGCTGCGGGGCCGGCCACGGCGCTGTCAGCAGGCCCCGGGTGATTGTCTGTCGGGAACGCCGAAGATGCGCCAGGTGTTCCGCCCGGCCCGCTTGGCCTCGTACATGGCGTCGTCGGCGCGTTCGAGCAGGATCGTGGGCCGTACCTGTGATCCGCGACAGATGGCGACGCCGACACTCGCGGAGACCTGCACCTCGCCGGCCGACACGATGATCGGCTCACTCAGCCGCTCGACGATACGGCGGGCCGTCCGATCGGCCGTGGCGAGACCTTCCACGTCGACGAGCAGGACGACGAACTCGTCGCCACCGAAGCGCGCAGCCACATCTGCATCGCGGATGGTGTGTTCGATGCGGCGGCTGACCGCGACCAGGACCTCGTCGCCGACAGCGTGGCCGAACTGGTCGTTGACGTACTTGAAGCCGTCGAGATCGCAGAACAGCGCCGCGACCTCGATGTCATCAGCGTCGGGGCGGTCCGCAACCTCCGCCATCGCCCGGACGAGACCCTCGTGGTTGGTCAGACCCGTCAGGCCGTCGGTAGATGCGCGATAGCGCAGACGCTGCTCGCGCTGCTGTCGCTCGGCGATGTCGCTGACGACACCGACGTAGCGCTCGATACGCCCTCCTCGGCCCTTGACCGCCGACGCTCCGACGGCCACCGGACGCAGCGCGCCGCGCCGGTCACGCATCCACAGGTCGCCGTGCCACCGCCCGTGGCGGTGGATCCCGTCGCCGATCACCGAGAAGTCGATCGGCTGGCCGTCTGCATCGAGGAAACGGGGCAGTGCACCGAGCACGTCACTCTGGTGATGGCCGCCCATGTCCAGGTAGGCCTGGTTCGCGTCGACCGTCCGCCCTTCGGGGTCGGTGATCACGATCCCCTCGGAAGTGGCATCGATGACCAGGTCTGCCAGAGCCCGGTCCTGACTTGCGGCATCGTGTCGGGCCTGGCCGAGCGCGAATGCGCCGACCGCTGCCAACAGGACCCCACCGACTGGGAGCGCGACGGCGACGACCTCGCCGAGGGCACCACTACGCGCCGCCGCTATCTCCGCGGCGGGGGTGACCGACAGGATCGTCCAGCTCCCCACGTCTCCAGGAGCCGCCACGGGACGCAGCGCTGTCCCGCCCATGTCCTCTAGTTCGACCTCGAGCGCCGCGAGGATGTCGACGGTCGCCCAGGTGAACGTCCCGAGGTCGGACTCGTTGTGCCCTCCAGGCTGAGCGGACACCGCGGCCCACTCCTCGGGATGATCTTCAGCGAACGACGAGTCGGAGACCCCGAAGACCTCGACGCGGCTGAGAGCATCGAGATCGTTCAACCGCCGACCGTCCTCCCCGAGAACTGTCACGGGGCCCGCGACCCCCTTGACCGCGGCGAGCGAACGGAACAGATCCGCCGCGCGGTAGTCGACCACCACGAGACCTGTCAGTCGGTCATCAGGCCCCGTCACCGGAGCCGCGAACCGCAGCGTCGGGGTGACGATCGCCCGGTTCTGCCCGGCCTCGACCGCGATGTCGAGCGCGGACAGGAAGACTTCGTTGCGTGCCAGGCTGATGCCCGCCCTGTAGAAGGTGTCGTCGGCGCGACGGACCAGATCGGCCCGGTCGACGACCTCGGGCCCCGACGTTCCATCTTCTATCCGGACCAACTCCGCGCCGTCGGGACCGATGAGGGTGATGGCCGCGTACACACCCCTCTGTGCGATGAGCACCGAGTAGGCCTCCTGCAACGCCGCGACGCTGACCGCCTCATGGGGCGCCACCATGGACACGGCGACACCGACGTCGGCGACCACCGGGCGCAGCGCGTCGGCGAGCAGCACGGCGGCCGACTCGACGGTGGCGGCTTCTGTCGCCGCGATGTCCGCGGTCGCCTCGTCCGACTTCGCGCGGTACACGATGATGGACACGAGCACCACGAGGGCGACCGCCAGGACTGCGAGTGGCACAAAACGTCGTGCGACGTCCCGGATCGGGACACGCACAGCCTTCCCGGCCTCGGCGGGCCGGCGCCCGCTGATATTCACACTCACAGGATCGTCGCTCCCACACACGTTGGAGAGGGCCATCCGTCACTGCCGTTCGGAGCTTCCGCGGGCCGAACGGACCCGTGGCTGCGTCAGACCTCCACGTCCTCCCCGGGAGAGCCGGCGTCGAAGCGGTAGGTGGCCCTGCCCGCCCTCTTCGCTTCGTACATCGCCCGATCCGCGCGGTCGAGCAGCTCGTCGGGATCGGTCACCTCCCCCACCCCCATCGCAATACCGATGCTGGCCGACACGCAAGCGGCGCCTGCAGTCAGGTCGAAGGGTGTGCCGAGGGCGTCGATGATTCGCTCGGCGGCCCGCTCCGCCATCTCGGGAGCTGCGATGTCGGCGAGCAGGACGACGAACTCGTCCCCACCGAGGCGGGCGAGCATGTCGGCGTCACGGACCGCACTGCGGATTCGATCACCCATCGCGACGAGGAGCTCGTCGCCGGCCTTATGCCCGAGGCTGTCGTTCACCTCCTTGAAGCCGTCGAGGTCGAGGAACAGGACGCCGACACCGGCGGTCTCGCCGCCCGCCACCACGGCGGCGAGATCGAGAGCGTCGACGAGCGCGGCGCGGTTGGGTAGGCCTGTCAGCTCGTCTCGAAAGGCACGGTTGCGCAGTCTCGCTTCACGCACGTGGCGTGAGCTGATGTCGCTGACGATTCCCACGTAGCTCTGCACGGTGCCGTCGGCATCGGTGATGGGTGACACGGCGATCGATATGGGCCGCGGCTCGCCATCGGTCCCGCGCACCCAGGCGTCGCCGTGCCATTCGCCGTCTGTGGCGATGGCACCGGCGACAGCAGCGAAATCCAGCCAGGAACCATCGGCAACGAACACCTCCGGCCGCTCGCCGATGACGTCGCCGTGGACGAGCCCGGTCACCTCCTCGAAGGCACGGTTCACCCTCGTCGTGGTCCCTTCGGGAGTGGTGACGATGATGCCTTCCGATGTCGCGTCGAAGACCGCCGCCGCCTGGGAGCGCTCACGGCGGGCATCTTCGTCGCGGACGCGGCTCCGGGCGATGAACCAGGCCGCCAGCAACAGAACCAGGCCGACCGGCCCGGCCACGGCGGTCACGGTCCACGCGACATCGGCACGGATGGCGCCCATCTCCGAAGCCGGGACGACCGAAACGACCGTCCAGGTGCCGAGACCCGATGGTGAACGCACCGGCTCCAGGGTCACCCCGTCGGCTTCAGCGAGAGCATCGGCGAGCCGGTTGGTCGGATCGAAGGTGCTGAACGTCACGAAGCCCAGATCCGTCTCGAACTGCCCGCCGCCCTCACTGCCTGCGACCGCCCACTCGTCGGGGTTGACTGCCGCGAAGGTGGTGTCCGTCGCTCCCGTCATCCACCCCCACTCCAGCGCGGGGTCGGGGGCCGCGAGCCAGTAGCCCTCGCCGTCGACGAGAGCGACCTCACCGTCGGCCCGCTGGTCGAAGTCCTCGACGAGATCGAGCAGGCCGGTCGCGTCGAAGTTGATGATGACGACGCCCAGCGGATCTCCGGCGGCATCGAAGACCGGTGTGCCCGCGCGGATCATCGGCTGGTAGGGGATCTCCAGTTCCCCGCGCTCGACGTTCAGATCCAGCCGTGAGATGAACACCTCGTCCCTGTCGAGCGCCATGGTCTCCACGAAGTAGTACCTGTCGGCCTTGTTCTGAAGACCTGACCCCGCGACGACCACCGACTCCCCGTCGATGCGATCCACACGCACCCGCTCCTGGCCGTCCACGTCGAGAAAGCGGACCTGGTCGTAGCGGCCCTTGCGGTCCGAGGCGATGACGAACAGTTTCGTCACCATCTCGTCGCGCGCCTCGGCATCGATGGACATGGTCCACGGCGGCAATGACGCGAACACCCCGAGGTCGGTGACCACCGGGCTGAGCGCACCGATGACCAGCGAGTCGAGCGTCTCGACGACGGCGCCCTCGTCGGAAGCGACGCTGTCGACGCGACTGTCGACCTCGACGCGATGGAAGAACACCGCGGCGGCTGCGATGAGAACGACGATGACCGCGGCGAGTGGCACGAACCTACGCAGAGCAGCCCGACTGGAGATGGGCGCCGTCGCCGATCGGCCCGTGGCGGAACGGGCGGACCTCATGTCGTTCCATCGGCATGGACGGCGCGAGTATCAAGGCAATCTCTTCGCTTCCTCCCAGACCCGACGTTCGCCCACATAGATGTAATTACACGACATGTATTTACCTTCGCACCAACTGTCACACCCCGCTGTCATCATCAGGATCACGGCGTCGGGGTGGCGCTGCTCGTCCGACAGAGAGGACCGAAATGGAAGAGTTCGAGATCGACATGGACGAGGAGGAACTCGCCCGGTGCGTGGCCGCCATGGCAGCGGGCGACCGCGCCTTCATCGTCACCTTCGCCGAGAGGTTCGGTGCCGACGTCCGGGGCCTCGCCGCGACGCGCGGCGCAGACCTCGCCGGCGCCGGCAACCGTCTCGTGGCCGACGTGGCCGTCGAGGTGTTCGACCGGGCCGCCGGTTGGGTTGGTGGCGCACGGGAACTGGTCGAGACCACGGTGGATGACGTGGTGTCGGGTCCGGAGGGCGTCTCGGGTGGATCCCGGGCGACCTGCGGTCCCGACACGGCGTCGCAGAGCCACGTGGGATCGCAGGACCCCGGCGACATCGCAGTGGTCATGGCACACCTCGCCGGAGGCGACATCGCCTTCGTGACGAC
This sequence comes from Acidimicrobiales bacterium, assembly GCA_040219085.1. Classification (NCBI taxonomy): domain Bacteria; kingdom Bacillati; phylum Actinomycetota; class Acidimicrobiia; order Acidimicrobiales; species Acidimicrobiales bacterium. The sequence goes on along the minus strand of JAVJTC010000033.1, from coordinate 5,906 downwards.
GCTGATCGACCATCACGGCGCACGCATCGCCGCGACGGTACGTCGAGTCCTGCGGGGCATCGGCCAGGCCCACATCGCCGACGACCACCGGGAAGTGACCGACATCGTCGGGGAGGTCGCCCTCGACGTCATATTCGAGAAGGCGTCGTCGTGGCGACCCGACGGTGGCGCGCTGCCGTGGGTGTGGGCCGAGAAGGCGATCCGTCAGCTCATTGTCGCCCGGATCGGTCATGCCCGCGTGCCGGTGGACGACGAGACCCTCGGGCAGATCCCCGAGCCGGACGGTCCGGTGTCACATCGCCGCGGTACAGGCGACACATGGGACATCGCCCGTGCGAACGACGAACGAATCGCACTCGTCGACCGTGCCCTCGAAGTCGTCGCGAGCGAACGCGACCGCGAGGTGTGGCGTCAGTACGTCATCCAACAGTCCAACGACGACCACTCCCCCGCCAACACCGTGGCCGCCATGACCGGCCTGTCGTCGGCCAACGTCCGAAAGATCAGCCAGCGGGTCCGTCAGGGACTGGAACACCTGGCCCGCGAAGACGAGAGGTTCACAGAGCTGCGGAGTCTGGCGATACTGAAGACATGAGCGACGACGAGCCGGCTGATCTCATGGGCCTGCTCGAGAGGGTCGCCGTCCGCCTCGCCCACGAGGGGGCACGTCACCCCGTTGCCGCCGCTACGGCGTTGACCGCCCGCGGCCACGAAGGCGTGAACCAGAGCGACTTCGCGTCGGCGCACGGGCTGGACCCGGCCGTCGTCGACGCAGCCGAGTCCGGCGCCGTGCCGCTCAACGAACTTCCGGAACCGGTGCTGGTCATCGTCGTCGACCATCCCGGCCTCGACCTCGTGCAGATCGAACGACTCGACACGCAGCTGCGACCGTTCGCATCGGGCCGACCGTTCGCAGAAGGCCTGTTGGCCCTACGCATGATGGAACTCTCCGACGACGATGATGAGCCGTGACGATCGACCCGGCTCTTCTCGTAGCTCACCATGTGGCCGTGCGGACCGACTCGGACTTCCAGGCCGAGCTGCGGCTGCGGCAGGCTCTGTGGCGCGAGGCCGCCGGGCTTCCTTGTGGTGACAACCGGGGGCGCCCGCTGGGATCACGCCTCCCGATGCCCTACGCCCGCGAGACCCTCGCCAACTACCTCACGCCTCAGATCCGTGACGTCGTGCGCCACGAGGTGCTCGACCCACAGCGGGCCCGGGGGAAGCTGTTCGGCAAGCCCCGCATCTTCGACAACCTGCTGTCGTCCCAACCGCTGTGCTTCAACCTTTTCGGCGAGTTATCTGCGGACCTGGACGCGGCGTCCGCTGTCTTCGCCAGGGCCTTTCCCGGGCGAGTTCACCGCGTGGCGAGGTTGGACTTCGAGTGGTCTCCGGGACGCGGCGACGCCCGGTATCTCGCCAACCGGTCCGCGTTCGACGTGTTCGTGCACCACTCGACCCCCGACGGCGGTCGCGGCTTCATCGGCATCGAGGTGAAGTACCACGAGGACCTCGCCGGGAAGGCGGCGCAGCACAAGGACCGCTACGACGAGGTGGCTCTCCGCTCGCGCGTGTTCGACGATCCCGCCGACGCGCTCCTGCGCCACCAACCGCTCCAGCAGATGTGGCTGGACCACCTGCTGGCCCTGTCCATGCTGGCGGCCGACGACGGCTGGGACAGCGGCCTGTTCGTGCTACTGCACCCGGCGGGCAATGAAGTCTGCGCAGCGACGGCCCTCGACTACCAGAGCCGGCTGCGCGACCGCTCCACGTTCGCCGCGTTCACCCTGGAGCGGTTCGTCGACTTCGTCGGCTGGTCCACCGACGACGGTTGGGTGGACGAGTTCCGCCGCCGCTACCTCATACCCACAGAGGAACTGCTGGAGCCTGCGTCGGGGTGCCCCCGGCACCCGGGCCTCAGGGAAGCGGTCCGCTGAAGACGCCGTATCCCGCGAGGGGCTGCGGTAGGAACAGGGTCTGGTCCGATCCGTCGGCGCGCATGAGCCAGAGGCTGGTGCTCCAGCGGTCGGAGGTGAATCCGATGCCGTTGGAGTCCGACGTCCAGTTCGGGTGCTCGTCGTCTGCGGGGTGGTTGGTCAGGTTCGTCTGGTTCGACCCGTCGAGGTCCATCACCCAGATCTCGAAGTCCCCGGTGCGGTCCGAAGTGAAGGCGATCTTCGTCCCGTCGGGCGAGAAGACCGGGTCGTAGTCGCCGCCGGGGTCGTCGGTCAGCCGCTGCGGGTCCGACCCGTCGGCGTTCATGATCCAGATGTCGGAGTTCCCCTCGACACGGGCCCGGTAGACGATCTGTGAGCCGTCGGGCGACCAGTTGGGGTTGGAGTCCCGGTCGGGGTTGTCGGTCAGCCGCACGCGGTCCGACCCGTCCGGATTCATCGACCAGACGTCGTACTCGTCGGTGCCCTCGTCGGAGATGTAGGCGATGCGGCTGCCGTCGTTGCGAATCCTCGGGATCGCCTCATCCGCGGTCGAGTCCAAGATGTTGGTCTGCTCACCGGTGAGCAGGTCGATCGACCAGATGTCGGTGTCGGTGCCCTCCTCGTCGAACGCACGACCGAACACGGCGAGGCTGGCCTCGGAGACCGACGGCGGGACGTTGTCCTCCTCTTCGGGGGTGTTGGTGATGTTGACAGGTTCCTGACCGGGGACCGCCAGGAAGAGGTCCACCTGGTCGTCGACCCGGGCGACGTAGAGAGCGACCAACTCGGGAGCCGACAGTCCGGCGCTGGCGACCGAACCGATGAGTCCCTCCACCTCGTAGACGGCGCACGTGATGCGGCGGTCACCAGCGGGCCACGTCTCCTCGTTGGGGACGATGGAGAAGTAGGGAATCGGCTGTTCCTCGAGCGTGAAGCCGGTGAACTCCTCGTAGGGGTCCACGCACACGTCCTCGTCGGCGTACTCGAACAGGACGTCGAGGCCGGGGAAGGTGTCCGAATCGGCCGGGTATTCGACCGTGTGGAAGATCTCGTTGTCATGGAGCTGGGCGCAGTCGACAGGTTCGATGATCTGCGCTCCGTAGTCGAAGTCCAACGGGTCGTCGAAGCAGGAGCCGACTTCGAGCAGGTCCCACCACAGCGGCTCGGGCTCGGGCGTCGGTTCGGGGGTGGGCTCGGGGGTCGGCTCCTCCGTGGGCTCGGGCGTCGGTTCGGGGGTGGGCTCGGGGGTCGGCTCCGGGGTCGACTCCTCGGTGGGCGTCGGCGTGGCCTCATCGGCCGACTCGTCGCCGCCACCACCACATGCGGCGGCGATCAACGCGGCCACCACCAGCAACGCCACAACACGGAACTTCAGCACGATTCGACTCCCAACCCGAGCGGAGCCAGACACTAACGCGTGGGCGGACGGCTCAGCGCCGAACCGCTCGGGCGACGACCCCGAGCATTCAGGGCGCCGGGGTGAACCAGGCGATGCGGTCCGAACGGGCCGAGCCGACCCAGAGGTCGTCGCCCACGTAGATCCCCGTCGATGCGCATCCGAAGATCTCGTGCTCGAGACGGACAAGGTCGCGCACCGCGAGCGTCTCCGGGTCGATCTCGACGACAGCAACCGGGAAGTTGCCGATATCGATGTCGGTGTAGGTCAGGAATACCTCTTCGGCGGTGCTGCGCTGCCCGGCGACGAGCAGGGTGTCATCCGCGCTCCACTTGACGTTGTCGGCGAGGAAGTCGACGTCGATGACGTCGCGCTGGACCGGCTCCATCCCACGCGAGATACGGGCGAACTGCTTGGGCGACCACGAGCACACGAAGTACCACCGGCCGTCCGGGGAGACCTCGACGCCGTTGGGGGCGCAGATCTCGCTGCCGGGAACGTCGGTCCACCCCTCCCCCGTGTGCCACTCCTTGAGGTTCCCGGTCACCTCGCCGGCGAGGACCTTGTCGGCCGCGGTCGGGTCACCCAGGTCCAGGTAGTTGGTGACGACGATCCCGCCGTCGGGCAGCGGGGCGACAGCGTTGCCCCACACGCCGGTGTCCTGAATGACAGCGCCGACCCAGGTGAGCGTGGGCTCACCGTCGCCGGAAGCGTCCACGGTGAAGACCTCGATCGACTCGCGGCCGCCATGGTTGACCACGTAGAGGGTGTGGGTACCGTCGGCGCCGGGCCGCAGGGCGACACCGTGGCCGCAGAACGTGTCGATGTCGGGGCGAGCGACGTCGCCGTAGGTCGCGACGTCGGGCTCCCAGGCGGTTCGCTCCGGGAACACCTCGCTCGCGGTCTTGGCGTCGACGTCGACCATGTAGAGGTGTCCGGCCGGATGACCGATGCTGTCCATCCCGCTGGCGATCATCCACCTGGTGTCCGGGATCGGCGCGAGATCCTCGGAGTTGTAGAGCCCTGTGATGAAGTGCGGTTCGCTCGCGAAGGTGCGCATCTGACGGTCCCCCTGGTCGGCCGGGTCCCATCCTCGCGCCATCGGGCGCAGCGGGTGTCATGCTGGGGCGATGGCCGACGACGCCCACCGCATCACGACGCTCGCCCAACTACGGGAGGTGATCCCCGAACCGGTCGAGGTGGCGGTGGCGAAGACCCGCCCGACCCTCGATGAGCACTCCCGGCGGTTCATCGCGCTGTCGCCGTTGGTGTTGATCGGAACGCAGTCCGTCGACGGTCGCGGCGACGTGAGTCCGAAGGGCGATCCGGCGGGGTTCGTGGCCGTGCTGGACGACACGACGATCGTCATCCCGGACCGGCCGGGCAACAACCGCACCGACACGTTCGCCAATGTCATAGCGAATCCATCGGTGGGTCTGTTGTTCGTCGTGCCCGGTCTGACCGAGACGCTGAGGGTGAACGGGACAGCGACGCTGACGACCGACCCCGAGCTGTTGAGAACTCTCTCCGTCAACGGTCGCGAGCCGAAGCTGGCGATGGTGGTCACGGTGACCGAGGCCTTCCTGCACTGCGGCAAGGCTCTCATCCGTTCGAAACTCTGGGACCCCGGGCGTCACGTCGACCGCTCCGCTGTGCCGTCGATCGGTCGGGTGATCGCCGACCAGCTCGCGCTCGACGACGACTTCGTCGCCGAGGCCGACGCCGCCCTGGCCGAGGACTACCGCAACGGCCTCTACTGAGGCGGGCGCCGCCGACTGGTGCTACCCCGTCGGCCGGATGACCTCGATGTCGGTGGCGGCGAAGTCGTCGCCCACGCACATGACTGCAGCGTCGGCGTCGACCGCGAGTCCGTAGGTGAAGCAGTCGCCGAAGTTCAAGGCAGCCCGATGACGGCCCTTTCCAAAGCGCCGCCAGCCGGCCAGAGCCGCCTCGGCGACCCGCCTGTCCACCGGGACGACGTCGATCTCGCCATCGCGTACGAATCGGTCGGCAAGCGCTGCCCCCGGCACTCCGAAGCGCGCCTCGAGCACGATCCCCAGCTCGACGAGACCGGCTGCGGACATGATCCGTTCGCCGGCACCCTCCAGCAGCAGCGCGAGGTCCTCACCGCCGGGCTCATCATTGATGATTGCCACCGCGGCGGATGTGTCGACCACTACCGCGGTCACGTGGGGAGCCCTGCATCGTCGTAGCCGATGATCTCATCGGCGGCCCGCCCGTCGACGACCTCCAACTCGGCGACCTCGTCGGCCAGTCGTCGAAGCCTCCGGGCGATGCCGACCCGGCTGCGGCTCCGCTCGCGGTCCAGGCGTTCACGTAGGGCGACGGTCACAGCATCGGTGAGCGTCTCGCCGGTGGCTGCGGCCAACTCCCGGGCGAGCCGGTCGGCCTCTTCGTCCTTGATGCTCAACGCCATCTCGATAGTCTATACCGCTGGCGGATTTCTAGACAACGGCCGGACATCGGCGGTGGACACCGTCGGGTGCCGTGCGCTCTCAGCCGGGTCGGCATCGCCCGGAGGCTTCGACGACTGGCCGACGAGGTCGCCGAGT
>JAVJTC010000032.1 GCA_040219085.1 Acidimicrobiales bacterium | reverse complement strand
GCACGATCTTGAGCAGACGATTCCCCTCATCGTTGGTGATCTCTCGAACCCGGACGCGTTCAGCCATACCCACATCCAACGCGACTTCGACACTCAAGTGGTGGACGCGCCACCCCCGACGTTGCCGGTCACGGCACTAGGACGCGTTGAAGCACCAGAACTCGCTCTGCGTCGCGCCGGGACCGTCGATGGTCGGGTAGAACTCGGCGAGGACACAGTTCTCCTCGGCCTGGAGGTTCTCGATCACCTGACCCTCGCCCGGGTTGAAGGTGGCGCGGTTCAGGCTCTCCGCGAAGAGGACCTCGTCGGCGGGGATCTGCACGCCGTTGACGGTGAGGCCCACGAAGTAGGGCTCGTCGTCCACGAGGTCTATCCCGACAGCGGTCTGGGAGAGGACCTCGTCACCCGGTCCCGGGATGAGTTCCTGCACGGCTTCGTTGCGGATCGGCTCGCCGTCGCCCAGCTGGGTCCAGACGAGTGCGATCGCGGCCAGGCCGAGCAGGGCCATCGCCGGGAGGATCCACCGTCGCACGGCGGGGTGCTCGAGGCGCGAGACGGGGCGTCGGGAGCTGGGACGGGCGTCTGTCACGCCATCAAGCCTATGTCCGCACGCTCTGTGACCGGCAGCCGAGGCCGGGTCCCCGTGGTCGGGCGGCCGCCTGGCGCCGGCGCTCCCATGGGTTGGCTACAGCGGCCCGGGATGCCGCATCCGGAGGGGCGCCCGCCGGTACTCTCGGCGGCGTGAGCGCCCCCCGCATGGCTGAACAGGTCGGCCGCGTCCTCGGCGAGCGGTACCGCCTCGTCGCACCCATCGGCGCGGGCGCCTCTGCGCGGGTCTATCTCGCCGACGACACGACCCTCGGACGCCAGGTCGCCGTCAAGTTGCTGCACGAGGCGCTCTCCCAGGACCAGGCGTTCCTGGACCGCTTCGCCCGCGAGGCGCGCATGGCCGCCCAGCTCCAGCACGCACACATCGTGGCGGTGCACGACTGGGGCTACGACGGCGAGCCGTTCATCGTGAACGAGTTCTGTTCGGGCGGGTCGCTGCGGTCGATGCTCGACCGTGGGCGGATGCTGACACCATCGCAGGCCCTGCTCGTGGGCCTCGAGGCGGCCCGGGCACTCGAGCACGCCCACCGCCGCGGCGTGGTTCACCGTGACATCAAGCCCTCGAACCTCCTGTTCGACGCCGACGGACGGCTCCGGATCGCAGACTTCGGGCTCGCCCGGGCGCTCGCCGAGGCCTCCACCACCGAGCCGACCGGGGCCGTGCTCGGCACTGCCCGCTACGCGTCGCCCGAACAGGCCCGCGGCCAGACGGTGGACGGACGCGGCGACGTCTACTCGCTCGCCCTGGTGCTCGTCGAGGCCGTCACCGGTCGGGTCCCGTTCGAAGCGGACACGACGATCGGCACTCTGATGGCGAGGGTCGAGCAGGCCATGGAGCCCCCCGAGGAACTCGGTCCCCTCGTTCGACCCCTCGAGGGGGCCGGTGCGGTCGAGGTGGCCGACCGCCTCGACGCGGGGGGCCTCTCGGTCATGTTGATGGCGACCGCCGAGCGGCTGCCGCGCCCGGAGCCGCTGCCGCTGGTCGGTGCGCTCGCCGCGGGTGCGGCCCCGGTCGGCGATCCGACCGAACACGGCACGCGCACGGTGACTGATCAGCCGTCTGTCGGATCAGCGGGCGATCCGCCACCGGTCGTGGCCGGGATTCCGCCGGCCACGGACTCGGCAGGAACGCCGAGGGCCGCTGGGTCGCCCACCGATGCCGCGGACCCGGTGGACGCCGACGCGGGTACGCCCGGTGGGGTCCACTGGGACGACGAGCCCGAGATCATCTCGACGGGCAGCGCCTTCACCCCCGAGACCGTCGCCTCGCTCGACCCCCGCACGGCGGAGTTCGACCCCGGCCCGGAGCCGGCCTTCACCCGACGCGAGCACCGTCGACTCGAGCGCTCGACCGCGCGTGCGCTCGCCACCCAGCAGAGCGCCGCGCGTGCCGCCTACGACTCGGTCCCGTCGGCACATTCCCGCCGTCGCTGGCCGTGGGTGATCGTGGCGCTCCTGCTCATCGGCGGTGTCGGCGCGGCCATCTGGTTCGCGCGCGAGTCCTCGGAGGTCGCCGCGGTGGCCGCTCCCGACCTCATCGGCGGGTCGCTCGACGACGCCGAATCGGCGGCGGAGGCCAACGGCTGGGAACTGGAGAAGCTCGAGGGCCGACCGGGTGAGGTGCCCATCGGCGAGATCTACCTGCAGGACCCTGTCGCAGGGACCGAGCTCGTCGAGGGCGACACCCTCCGGGTCACCGTGTCGCTGGGTGAGCCGCTGGCGACGATCCCGCCGGATCTCATCGGACTGTCGGTGGAGGACGTCGGTCTACGGCTCTCTGCGATCGGGCTGATGCTCGGCGAAGAGATCCCACGCTTCGACGAGGACGTCCCCGCCGGGCTGGTCCTCGAGGTGTCCAGCGTCGTTCCGGACCTCCCCCGGGGGACGGAGGTGGACGTGATCGTGTCCAGCGGTCCCGCTCCCCGTGAGGTGCCCTCCGGTCTCGTCGGCATGGAGGTGCAGGAGGCGACCGCGCTGGTCGAATCGGCCCGGTTCGTGGTCACCGTGGACCGCCGCTACGACGAGGAGGTGCCGGAGGACTCGGTGATCGAGGTCGATCCCGCCGAGGGCACCGAACTCGAGGTCCAGAGTGAGGTCATCCTGGTGGTCTCCGACGGCCCCGAGCCGGTGGAGATCCCCGATGTCGAAGGCCTCGACGTTCTGACCGCGGCCGAGATGCTCGAAGAGGTGGGCCTGTGCATCGGCGAGACCGAGGGGCCGGCCAACAACGAGGTGTTGACGACGGACCCACCCGCGGGCGAGGTCGTCGACGTGGACACCTGCGTGCGGATCATCACCCGCGAGTCCACCGACGGTTGACGTTCGGCTCAACGTCGGGAGCGGCTCCGGCCGCGCCGCTCAGAGCGTGATTGCCTTGAGGCGGGCGTCGATCTCATCGGCGAGCGCGGCCGATTCGTCGTCGGGTTCGAAGTCGAAGAGGAACATCATCCGGGTCATGTCGCCGTCCACGCGGATCTGTCCGCTCATGAACGCCATCTGCATCGCCTGGGTATCGCGCTCGATGAACAGCGACCTGACCGTCTCGTAGGTCATGGTGACGGTCATCTCGGGGTTGTCGAGGTGACCGAGATCGGGGAAGGCGTGCCCCTGGCCCGTGTCGACGTGGGCGTCGATCGTCTTCGTCGCGAACGGCGTCTCGAGGATGACGAGGTTCGCCCTGACGGGAATCGGTGGTTCCGGGACACGGTCGACGTACTCGTCTCGCAACGCCCGGGCGGCTTCCTGCCACTCCGGTGAGAGGAACTCGTAGCGGGACAACAAACTCTCCTGGCTGGGTGATGCGGGGATGCGTCAGCGGCACCTGTGATGCCGCGGCGTCCGGGCGGACGGTATCGCGTCGGTACGATGCACTCCCATGTCCGAGCGAATCTCCCGCGATGACGTCGCGCACGTGGCCCGACTGGCCCGCCTGGCGTTGACCGACGACGAACTGGACCGGTTCACCGGCCAACTCGACGCCGTCCTCGACCATGCACGCGACGTCGAGGCCCTCGATCTCGACGATGTCGAACCGACGTCGCACCCGTACCGACTCGTCAACGTGATGCGCGACGACGTGGTGAACTCGTCCGTGGACCGCGCCGAGGTCCTCGCCGCGGCCCCCGCAGCCGAGGACCACCAGTTCCGTGTCCCGTCGATCCTGGGCGAGGCGCCGTGACCGGCGCGTCCGCCGACGAGATGTCCGCCCACCAGATCGCCGCCGCCGTGCGGGCGGGGGAGCGTTCGGCCGTGGAGGTGCTCGACGGGTATCTGCAGGCGATCGAGGCCCGCGAGGGTGAGATCCACGCGTTCAACCTGGTCACCGCCGACGCCGCCCGTGAGGCCGCCGCGGCGGTGGACGCCGCCGTCGCCGCCGGAGATGAGGTCGGCCCGCTCGCCGGCGTACCGATCGCCCTGAAGGACAACCTGTGCACCCGGGGACTGCCCACGACGTGCTCGTCGAAAATCCTCGACGGCTGGAAGCCCCCGTATGACGCGACGGTAGTGACGCGACTCGCCGCAGCCGGCGCCGTCGCCGTCGGCAAGACGAACCTCGATGAGTTCGCCATGGGCTCGTCCACCGAGAACTCGGCCTTCGGGCCCACCCGCAACCCCCACGATCCCACCCGGGTCCCTGGCGGGTCCTCGGGCGGTTCCGCCGCAGCTGTCGCCGCCGGGTTCGCCCCGCTGTCGCTCGGTTCCGACACCGGCGGGTCCATCCGTCAGCCCGCATCCCTCTGCGGCGTGGTCGGGGTCAAACCGACGTACGGCGCGGTCTCCCGCTACGGCCTGATCGCCTTCGCCTCGTCGCTGGATCAGATCGGCCCGTTCGCCCGCACGGTCTCGGACGCGGCCCTGCTGCTCGAGGTGATCGGCGGTCACGACCCGGCCGACTCGACCTCGATCCCCGAGCCCGTCGGCGATCTCGTCGGCGCCGTCGGTGGGGGTGTCGCGGGCCTGCGGGTCGGTGTCGTGCGCGAGTTGATGGTCGAGGGCATCGCCCCCGACGTCGCGGCCCGCGTGAATGCGGCGGCCGATGCGCTGGCCGCGGCGGGCGCCACGGTGGACGAAGTGTCCGTGCCCGCCTGCGTCTACGGGCTGTCCGCGTACTACCTGATCGCCCCGGCGGAGGCGTCCTCCAACCTCGCCCGCTACGACGGCGTGCGCTACGGGATGCGCGTCGATGCCGACAACGTGGCAGCGATGAACGAGGCGACGAGGACCGCCGGCTTCGGCGACGAGGTGAAGCGCCGGATCATGCTCGGCACCTTCGCCCTGTCCGCCGGTTACTACGACGCCTACTACGGCAAGGCGTTGAAGGTCCGCACGTTGATCCTGCGTGACATGGCCGCCGCCTACGACGACTTCGACGTCCTGTTGTCGCCCACCGCGCCCACCACGGCGTTCGAACTGGGAGCGAAGGCCGACGACCCGATGTCGATGTACCTGTCGGACGTGTGCACGATCCCGTCGAACCTGGCGGGGCACCCGGCCATGTCGGTGCCGTTCGGCGCCGGAGACGACGGGTTGCCGATCGGCGTGCAGATCATGGCGCCGGCTCTCGGTGAAACGACGATGTTCCGTGTGGCCGGTGCCCTGGAGGCCGCGGCCGGAGGTGAGGGCTGAGATGAGCGACGCCACGACCGTTTCACCCGAGAAGGCCGAAGCGAACCCCGGGCTCGGCCATCCCGCCGACGCCGAGTGGGAGACCGTCATCGGTCTCGAGGTCCATGCGGAGTTGCACACCGAGACCAAGTTGTTCTGCGGTGCACCCAACCGTTTCGGCGGCGAGCCGAACACGAGCATCGACCCGGTGTCGCTCGGTCTGCCGGGGACCCTGCCGGTGTTGAACCGCAAGGCCGTGGAACTGGCCATCCGGGTCGGTCTCGCTCTGAACTGCACCGTCCAGCCGTCCACCTTCGCCCGGAAGAACTACTTCTACCCGGACATGCCGAAGGACTTCCAGATCTCCCAGTACGAGGATCCGATCAACATCGACGGGTGGCTGGAACTGCCCGACGGGCGACGCGTCGGTATCGAACGGGCCCACATCGAAGAGGACACGGGCAAGTCCACCCACGTCGGCGGCGGCGGTCGCCTGCACGGCTCGGGATACTCGCTCGTGGACTACAACCGCGCAGGTGTGCCCCTGATCGAGATCGTCGGTCGGCCCGATCTGCGCAACGCGGACGACGCCCGGGCCTACGTTTCGGAGCTGCGGGCCGTCCTCGTGGCCATCGGCGCGTCGGACGGGAAGATGGAAGAGGGTTCGATGCGCGTCGACTGCAACGTGTCGGTGCGCCCGATGGGCGAGGAACGCCTCGGGACCCGCTGCGAGATCAAGAACGTGAACTCGCTGCGTTCACTGGCGCGGGCCATCGAGTACGAATCGCAGCGCCAGATCGACCTGCTCGCCTCTGGGGTTCCGATCTCCCAGGAGACCCGCCACTGGAACGAGGACGACGGCCGGACCCACACGTTGCGGTCCAAGGAGGAGGCCACCGACTACCGGTACTTCCCCGAGCCGGACCTGGTGACGCTGGCGCCGTCGGCGGAGTGGATCGAGGAGATCCGGGCGGCGCTGCCCGTCCTGCCGGCTCAGCGTCGCCACGCTCTGGCCGAGGCTGCGGGGATCGCACCGACTGAGGCGGCGCTGCTGGTGGAGCGCGAGCAGGACGAGTTCGCTCTGGCCGCGATCGCCGCGGGCGCATCGCCCGACGGAGTCGTGAAGCACCTGGAGAACAACCTCGCCGACGGGGTGGGGGAGATGTCCGCCGAGACGTTCGCTGCACTGTCGGCGATGGAGACGTCCGGTGAGTTGTCGGCCACGCAGGCCAAGACCGTGCTGGCCGAGCTGGTGGCGTCGGGCGGTGACCCGAAGTCCGTCGCCGCTGCCCACGGTTTCGAGGCGATGGACACCTCCGAGCTGGAGGGGATCCTCGACGGGATCATCGCGGAGAACGCCGAGGAGTGGGAGCGTTTCTGCACCGGCGACGAGGGCGACCAGAAGAAGATGCAGGGTTTCTTCACCGGCCAGATCATGCGGGCCACGAAGGGTCAGGCCGACGGCAAGGTGGTCGCCCAACTGCTCGGACGGCGCCGCTCCGGCTGATCTGAGAATTCCTTCGGGGGCCCCGGCATCCGGGGTCGAGTGTCACTGGGGTTGGTTAGTGTGTGTTCATGGTCGAACACATGTTCGCAGCCGGTTCCGGGACGGACCGTGACACTGGCCTCGGGGAGGCCCGTGGGTCACTCGACGCTGCGGCTGTGCGGTTGCGGAGTCTGGATCTGGCGTGTCTCGACGTCGATCAGCTGAGCCTGCTGTCGAAGGAACTGGAATCACATCGTCGTGTCGTGGCGGCGGCGTCGGCGCGTACCGCGGCGGCGATCGCGTCGCATGCCGCGCCGCCCCCCGGTAGCAGCGGCGACGGGGATGAGAGTGACGGCGACGGGGATGATGATGGTGCGGGGCCGGTGCCGCCTCCTCCTGCGGGCGGCGCCGCCGACGCGGCCGGTTCAGACCGCGATGAGGCCAACCGGCAACGCCGCGCGGCGCGGGTCGCGCAGATCCTCCCCGCAGCGATTACGGCCCTCGACGCCGGGAAGATCACCACCGGCCACATCGCCGCGCTGTGGTTCGCCTGTGAAGCAGACCCGGCCCGAGCCCGCCGAGACGAAGCCCACCTGGTCGCATGGGCGCGACGGGTCCCCGTCGCCCGGCTGCGGCAGCTGGTGCGCAACTGGTGCCGCCACGGCGAAGACCCCGAAGACCGCGCCGCCGAACAGGACCGCAAACGCGGCGTC